>JBMUAQ010000027.1:0-21450 GCA_049454855.1 Ilumatobacteraceae bacterium | reverse complement strand
CCTGACTCAGCCGAAGCGGCGGCGCAGCGCGTTGCCGTGCGCGGGGAAGCCCTCGTGGTCGGCGAGCGACAGGATGCTGCCGGTCATGCGCCGCAGCGCCGCCTCGTTCGCGCGCGCCACGGCGGTGCGCTTCAGGAAGGCCTCCACGGTGATGCCCGAGGACACGTGCGCGAAACCACCGGTGGGAAGCGAAGCCGGGCAGCCGATGAGGAAGTTGCCCGCGCAGAACGGTGTGTCCTGACCGATGAGAATCTCGCCTGCGTTCACGAGGGCATCCACGACCGATTCCTCGTACCGGGCATCGACGATCACCTGCAGGTGCTCGGGCGCCCACAGGTTCGCCACGTCGACCGCGGTGTTCATGTTGTCCACCAGCACCGCGCCGCCGTTGGTGCCGAGCGATGCACGGGCGGCCTCGGCGCGGTTCGCCGGCAGGTCCGCAAGCTGGTGCTCGAGCTCGGCGTCCACGAGTTCGATGATCTCGGGCGACGGGGTCACCAGGACCACTGAGGAATCCGTGCCGTGCTCCGCCTCGATGAGAAGGTCGGCGGCGAGACGCAGGGGGTCGGCCGTGTGGTCGGTGAGCACGAGGCTCTCGGTGGGCCCGAGCATCATCATCGTGGCCACACCGTGACGCTGCATCTCCACCTGTGCGAGGGTCACCGCCGGGCTGCCCGGCCCCACGATCTTGCGCACCTGCGGGATGGTCTGCGTGCCGAAGCCGAGTGCTGCGATGCCTGCCGGGCCGTTCACGCGGAACACGTTGGTGATGCCGAGCAGCCTGCACACGGTGAGAACGGCCGGATCAACCTCGCCACGGCCGCCCGGCACGGGCGGCACGACCATCGCAAGGGTGGGAACACCCGCCATCACGGCCGGAACGCCCAGTTGGTACGCGACGGAGGGGTAGCTGGCCTTGCCGCTCGGCACGAAGAGCCCGGCGCTCGAGATGGGCGTTACCTTCTCGCCGGCCACGAGTCCGTTCTCGATCTCGATCTGCCAGTCGGATGCGCGCTCCATGAGATGGTCGTTGAAGGCGCGCAGGTGGGAGATCGCGTCGATGATCGCGTCCTCCACGTGCTCGTCCACCTGCGCCGACGCGATTTCCTCCGCGCCGACGCGCAGCTGCCCCGGCTCCAGCGTGATGCCGTCGTGACGCGCGAGCGCATCGCACACGGCCGCGTCTCCGCGCACCCGCACGTCCTCGATGAGGGCGCCGATGGAGTCCCTGAGCGCGGGGTCGAACACGGCATCGAGGCCCCTGCGGCACAGCGCATCCCTCTCTGCCGCCGACATGGTCGACCAGTTCATGCGACGGAGCACGCCTGCCATGCAAAGAAACCTATCGGCGGGGCCATTTCCGGTCACGGTGGATTCCCCGCGCCGCTAGAGTTCTGTCACGTTCCGAAAGGGGAGCGTGCATGTCCGTCACCGTGGTTGTCGGCACCCAGTGGGGTGACGAGGGCAAGGCAAAGGTCATCGACCTCCTCGCTGCCGAACAGGACTTCGTGGTGCGCTACCAGGGCGGCCACAACGCGGGCCACACGGTGGTCGTGGGTGACCAGAAGTACGCACTCCAGCTGGTGCCGAGCGGCGTGCTGTACGGCTCGGTCACCCCGGTGATCGGCAACGGCGTGGTTGTCGACCTGCCCACGCTCTTCCGTGAGGTGGACTCCCTCGAGTCCCGCGGTGTGTCGACGTCGTCGTTGCGTGTGTCCAGTCTCGCTCACCTGATCTTCCCGTGGCACCAGGCGATGGATGCCGCGCAGGAGTCCGCCCGCGGTGACTCACGCATCGGAACCACGCTCAAGGGAATCGGACCGGCGATGGCCGACAAGGTGCGTCGCAGCGGCATCCGCGTGGGTGAGGTTCTGAACGCCGCGTCGTTCGCCGCAAAGGTGCGTGAGCGCGGTGAGGCAGCGCAGCGAGAGCTCGCCGACATCGGTGGCGACTCGTTCGACCTCGACGACGTGGTGAACACGTTCGTGGAACTCGGTGCCCGCCTCGTTCCGTACGTTGCCGACACCGTGAGCCTGCTGCACGAGGCGCGCGAGTCGGGCCGGCGGATCCTGCTCGAGGGCGCGCAAGCGACGTTCCTCGATGTGGACCACGGCACGTACCCGTACGTGACGTCGTCCAACCCTGTGGCGGGCGGTGCGTCGGTGGGCAGCGGACTCGGCCCGCGCCACATCGACCGTGTGATCGGCATCGCAAAGGCGTACACGACTCGCGTGGGCATGGGTCCCTTCCCCAGCGAGCTCACCGACGATCTCGGCGAACGGTTGGTGGAGATCGGCCGGGAGTTCGGCACGGTCACCGGCCGTCGCCGCCGCACGGGCTGGTGCGACACCGTCATGCTGCGCCATGCGGCGCGCCTCAACTCACTCACCGAGATCGCGCTCACGAAACTGGACGTGCTCGACACCTTCGACGAGGTGAAGGTGTGCACCGGCTACACGGTCGGAGGCAGGAGAATCACCCAGTATCCCGACACCGTGGAGCGACTCGGCGGGGTTGTTCCCGAGTACGTGACGCTGCCGGGATGGAAGTGCAGCACCGTCGGCATCTCGCGGTGGGACGACCTGCCGGAGTCGGCACGCGCACTCGTTGCGATCATCGAGAAGGAAGCAGGGGTGCCCGTGACGTACATCGGCACGGGGCCTGCACGTGATGCGATGGTGGTGCGCTGATGATCCCGCGTTACTCGGTTCCCGAGGTGGAGGTGCTGTTCAGCGAACAGTCGAAGATGAGCAGGTGGCTCGAGGTGGAGCTGCTCGTCGTGGAGGCCATGGCAGCCGAGGGTGCGGTGCCGGCAGCAGATGCCGCGGCCTGCCGTGCAGCGGCCCCGGTTGTCGACGCCGCATTCGTGGCCGAGGTGGAGGAGCGCGAGGCGGTCACAAACCATGATGTGGCCGCGTTCGTGGATGTTGCCCAGCAGAGGATGGGTGTGCCGGCAGCGTCGTGGGTGCACTACGGCCTCACCAGCACCGACGTGGTCGACACCGCACAGTGCTGGGCACTTCGTGATGCGGCCGACATGGTGATCTCCGCGCAGACCGAACTGCTGCGCACGCTGGTCGACACCGCGCGTGAGCACACGGACACCGCGATGATCGGCCGCACGCACGGCATCCACGCCGAGCCCACCACGTTCGGGGCGAAGGTGGCACTGTGGGCACTGCAGGTGGACCGCGACCGGGCACGCATGCGCACGGCACGCGAGGCCGTGGCCGTGTGCAAGCTGTCGGGTGCCGTCGGCACGTTCTCGAACATCCCTCCCGCCGTGGAGGCCCGGGTGGCGGAGCGTCTCGGCCTGCAGCCGGTGCCCGCCACCCAGGTGGTGGCGCGAGACCGCCACGCCGAGTACCTGTGGGCCTGCGCGAGCGCAGGCACCACCCTCGAGATGATCGCGGTGGAACTGCGACACCTCCAGCGCACAGAGGTCGGAGAGGTGCGGGAGGGGTTCGCAAAGGGCCAGAAGGGCAGCAGCGCAATGCCCCACAAGCGCAACCCGATCTCGGCGGAGACGATCTCGGGTCTGTCGCGCGTTCTGCGCGGCAACCTTCAGGTGGGCCTGCAGGACGTTCCGCTGTGGCACGAGCGCGACATCTCTCATTCATCCGCCGAACGAATCGTGCTTCCCGACTCCACGCACCTCGTGCTCTACATGACGCGCCGCATGCGCAACCTTGTGGCGAACCTCGAGGTCGACACCGCACGCATGTCGGCGAACCTCGGGATGCTGCACGGGGTGGTGTTCTCGCAGTCGGTGCTGCTGGCCCTCGTGGAGAACGGCATGACGCGCGACGATGCATACAGGGTGGTCCAGGCGTGCGCGGCGACGTCGATCGCCGAGGGTCGTGCGTTCCGTGACGTTCTCGCGGCCGACGACAGGGTGACGCTGACCCCCGACCGTCTTGATGCTGCGTTCGACCTCGCAAGGGTGCTGCAGCACGCATCTCGCGGTGTCCGGGAACTCGACGGCATCGCGCTGTAGCGGCGCGGGCCGTACCGACGCGAACTTGTAGGGTTCAGTCGATGCCCGCCGAACACCCGCACACACCGGCCGGACTGCCCGGACTCGACCCCGTGCGCGCGGCGCTTCGCGACCATGTGTTCGCGCATTCGCTGAAGACCGGCGATTTCACCCTGAAATCTGGCCGGAAGAGCACGTGGTTCCTCGACACCAAGCAGACGGCGTGCCGTCCCGACGGCATCGTGCTGGTGGCTCAGGCCGCGCTGCAGGTGATCCCCGCCGATGCCGATGCAATCGGCGGGCTCACCATGGGCGCCGACCCGGTTGCCTTCGGCATCGCCGCGGTCGCCGCAACGCGCGGCGTGAACCTGCGCAGCTTCAGTGTGCGCAAGGAGGCCAAGGACCACGGAGTCACGGGTCGCATCGCCGGTGCCCTGCAACCCGGCGACAGGGTGGTGATCACCGAGGACACTGTGACGCGCGGTACCTCGATCTTCGAGGCAGTCGATGCCGTGCGGGCATTCGGTGCCGAAGTCGTGCTCATCACCGTCATCGTCGACCGTGGCGGAACGTGTGCACAGATGGCCGCCGATGCCGGCATCGCATACGCACCCCTGCTGACCGCACCCGACCTCGGTTTCGAGTTCGGCAGCTGACGCCTCGGCCGCGCGCCGTGCGCGGTGGCAGGATGGACAACGTGCGAAAGACACTTCCCGCCCTCCTTCTTGTCGCCCTGGCCGCATGCGGCGGTGGCAGCGACGTGAGCGGAACATCCGTGCCGGTGGCGACCGACGAAACGTCTGCCCCCGACACGTCCGTCGGCCCGGTGGACAGCGCCCCGGAGCCGAAGGTCGGCGGCGTCGTCATCGAGGTGACGGTGGGCGTCGATGATGACCCGGGCAGGGTGGAGCGGATCGCGCTCGGGTCCTCGGTGACCCTCGAGATCACGAACCCCGACGAGGACGACGAGTTCCATCTCCACGGCTACGACCTCTCCACCGGCGACACCGAGGCTGACGAGACAGCCACCATCACGTTCACCGCCGACGTCGCCGGCACGTTCGAGGTGGAGAGCCACGTCACCGACGAGGTGCTCGTGACCCTGGTGGTTGAGTGAGCCTCGAGGACCTTCTCGCGCTCGAGGGTCACGGCGCCGACACGTTCGTCGGCCGCGGTCATCCCTACCCGTGGGGTGGCCTCTACGGCGGTCACATCGTGGCGCAGGCCCTCGTGGCCGCAGCCCGCACTGTCGATGGGGGGTTCGTCCCGCACTCCGTGCGCGCGTACTTCATCCGCCGCGGCGACAACAGCGAGACGGTGCGCTACGAGGTGGACCGCATCCGCAACGGCCGCAGTTTCGCCACCCGTCGTGTGGTGTCGCGCCAGTCGGTGGGTGCGATCCTCAACCTGGAGGCGAGTTTCCAGGTGCGCGAGAACACTGTGGAACACCCGACGATGTCGCTGCCGGAGGGGGTGCCGAAGCCCGCGGACATCGACACCGAGGCGGAGACGTGGATGAGTGCGTTCGAGCAGAAAGACGTCGACCGCACGAAGAAGTTCGGCCGCCGCGACGGTTCGGGTCAGTTGATGTCGTGGTACCGCACCGTCGAGAACTTCGGCGGCGACCAGCTTCTGAACCGCTGCGCGCTGGCGTACCTGTCGGATGACCTGCCGACAGGTGCCGTGATCAACGCCGTGCCGGGCCTGCGCGAGAGATGGAACGAGGAGAACGCGTTCTTCTCCGCGAGTCTCGACCACACAATCTGGTTCCACCGTGACGTGGACATGACCAAGTGGCACCTGTTCGAGATGAACTGTCACGGGTACGGCAACGGCCGCGGACTCGCGGTGGGGTGGGTGTTTGCCGAGGACGGCACGCACGTGGCGACCGTGGCGCAGGAGACGCTGGTCCGTCTGAACGACCGCAAGTGATGCGGGGCGTCAGCACGCAGATGGTGGTCGAGACCGGCGTCGATCCGGTGACCCCACGCTTTTCAGGCGTGTGCTCTGCCAACTGAGCTACTCGACCGTGTTCACCGGTGCGTTGCCGCACCGCCGAACAGACGACGTGTCCGCCGTCTGGCGGTCCCGACGGGACTCGAACCCGCGACCTCCGGCTTGACAGGCCGGCGTGAACTCCAACTTCACCACGGGACCAGGTGGTATGACCACAAGGTCTTGGCACCCCCAACGGGATTCGAACCCGTGCCGCCACCTTGAAAGGGTGGTGTCCTAGGCCACTAGACGATGGGGGCTTGGGCGACTCCTGCTGAGAGCAACACGACACTATCGGCGCCCCGGCGGGTTTGCGCCGGGCCGGCTTCCCTCCGGGCACCGCTCAGAGGGGCCTGCGTGCCTCCACGATCCACTCGAGCAGCCATCCGAGCCAGTTGTAGAGGTGCCACTGGGAGGTCCGGGGGTCCTCGTCGTCGTCCTCGTCGAAGACCGGCTCCCACTCGTCGTGGTCGACCCCGAGCAGGGTCCCGAGCACGAGACGCAGCCCGTTCACGGTGACCATCAGCGACCCCAGCTCGTCGTCCGAGAGCCGGGCCCCGTCGTCCAGTACGGACTCGACCTTGTCGACCATGGCGATGCGCGCCGCCACCAGCTCGTCGTCCATGAAGCGGTGGTACTCCTCGTTCGCCTCCGCGTCGCCGGTGTATGCCGTGGGGAAGAGACGTCTGGTGCGGGGGTCGTCGCGGTCGCCCGCAACGAGGTCGCGGAACTGCGCCACGAACGTGCGCAGCACGTCGCGCTCCTGGTCCTCGAGCACGAGCGCGAACGTGCCGTCGTCGTTCGCAACCACCGGCCCCCGTCGTCGTCTGCGGGTCATCGGTCCCCGCCCGCCCCGTCCTTCTCCATCGTTGCCCAGAGACCGTGTTCGTGCAGCCGGAACACATCCATCTCCGCCTTCTCGCGGTCACCCGAGCTGACGACGGCGCGACCCTTCTCGTGCACGTCCAGCATCAGCTGCGTGGCCCGCTCCAGTGAGTAGCCGAAAAGCTTCTGCAGCACGAGGGTGACGTACGACATGAGGTTGATGGGGTCGTTCCACACGATCACCACCCACGGCACATCAGGCTCCACGCTCTCGTCCGTGCCGGTGCGCACGGCCTCGTCCGGCATCACCGAGGCACGGGTGCCCGCGGGGGGCCGCGATGAGGCGGGAATCACGCAGAACATTGTGCTGGCGATTGGGCCCGCCCGCACACCGGCCGTACGATGAGCCGCCGTGTCACTGCGCGTCCGCCCCGTTGTTCCGTCGCGCATGGCGCCCGGTGGCCACAACTCGGTGCGCACCCCGCGGACGGTGCTCGGCGGGTACGTCGCGCTCATGAAGCTCCGCGTGGTGGAGCTCCTGCTCATCACCACCGTGCCCACCATGGTGCTGGCCGAGAAGGGATGGCCCTCCGCCACCTTGATCCTCTGGACGCTGGTCGGGGGCACCCTCGGCGCCGGCGGAGCGAACGCCATCAACATGTACATCGACCGTGACATCGACGGAATGATGGAGCGCACGAAGAACCGGCCGCTCGTGACCGGTCTGATCGCCCCTCGGAACGCGCTCGTGTTCGCAGTGTTCCTGGAGGCGGTCTCGTTCGCCGTGCTGTGGGCCGGTGCGAACCTGCTGGCGGCGGTCCTGTGCCTGTCGGCCACGTTGTTCTACGTGTTCGTCTACAGCATCTGGCTGAAGCGCTCCAGCAAGCAGAACATCGTGATTGGGGGTGCCGCTGGCGCTGCCCCGGTGCTGGTGGGCTGGGCCGCAGTCACCGGGTCGCTCGCGTGGGAGCCCTGGATCCTGTTCCTCGTGATCTTCCTCTGGACCCCGCCCCATTTCTGGGCCCTCGCCATCAGGCACTCCGACGACTACAAGGCGGCCGGGGTCCCCATGCTGCCCGTGGTCGAGACCGAGGCCAGGGTCGTGCGGGCGATGGTCGTCTACTGCGCCGCCACGGTGGCAGCATCGCTGGCCCTCATCCCGGTGGCCGGGCTTGGATGGGTCTATTCGGCCACGTCCGTGATGCTCGGGGCCCTGTTCCTGGGGGGCACAATCGCACTAGGTCGGACTCCCTCCGCCTCGGCCTCCATGCGGCTGTTCTCGTTCTCCATCTCGTACCTGTCCCTCGTGTTCCTGGCACTCACGGTCGACGTCCTGGTCTCGTGAAGCGGGCCGGCGCGTCGCGGACATCCATTCAGGGAGAGCAATCGCACGAATCACTGTCACACCGGGGGATTTCCCCTCCGGAAGGGGGCGGTGGATAGTGTTGCCTCGTTACTACTAGGCATGTTCACCCCCTCTGGCCCTGTGGACAGACGGGGTGCCATCGGGAGACCGTCGGGAACGATGACCACGATTGACACTCACGCAGGGGCGACCACCCGGGCAGACGGCAGCAGCCTGGTGGCGAAGGTCGCCGCGTGGACGGTCAGCAGTGACCACAAGAAGATCGGCCGACTGATGGTCGGTGAGGCGATGGTCGCCGGCGTCGCCGCCGCGGTCATCGGGGTGCTGATCGGTCTGGAGCGCATGTCGAACGGCTACGGGATCTTCCCCGGTGATGCCACGCCGCAGCTCGTCGCGTTGTTCCGCTATCTCCTCGTGTTCGGTGCCCTCGCGCCGTTCATGATCGGCATTGCCGTGGCGGTGGTGCCGATGCAGGTCGGGTCCCGGGCGATCGCGTTCCCGCGCCTCGCGCAGTTCGGGTTCTGGGCCTGGGACCTCGGTTCGGTGCTGGTGATCATCTCGCTCGTGGCCAACGGTGGCCCGGGCGGCGGCAACAGCAACATGGTCGACCTCTACGTACTCGGCGTCGGCATGGCCGCAGCCGGACTGGCCGCCGCAGCCGTCTCCGTGGCCTCGACGGTTCTCACCTCGCGCGCCCCGGGGATGACCACCGACATGGTGCCCGCACTCTCGTGGGGTGGCCTCGTGTCCTCGGTTGCCGCGGTCCTCGCGTTGCCCGTCGTGATCGGCACGGTCGCGTACCTGTACGTCGACCACACCTACGCGCGTGCTGCCTTCGGCGGCAACAAGGCCGTGTCCGACTGGCTCGGGTTCGCCCTCACCCAGCCGATGACGTACGTGTTCGCCGTGGTGGCTGCCGCTGTTCTCGCTGACATCGCACCGGTTGCCGCCGGTGCGCGCAACCCGCTCCGCGGGGCCGTGTACGCCGGTCTCGGTCTCATCAGCACCGGTCTTCTCGGTGCGGTCACACAGTCCCAGCACACCCTCGCCACCGACGGGTCCGCGGCCGACACCGTCAGCAGCCTCATCCCGTACCTGCTCCTCAACGGTCTGCCGGTGCTCGGTGTCCTCGTGGTGCTCGGAGCCAGTCTGTTCGTGCTGAAGCAGGGTTCGCCGAAGGTCGGTGCCGCGTTCATCTTCGCGTTCATGGGAACAGCTGTCCTGCTCCTCGGCATGGTTGCCTCGATGCTCCAGAACCTCGAGGCCGCTGGTCTTGTCGGGACCGTGTTCGAGGAGGGTGCAACCACCCTCGTGGTGCACGGTGCGGTCATGGCGGGGCTCGGTGCTCTCCTGCACTGGGCGCCGAAGCTGTGGGGTGTCGTGGTGCCCGAGGGCAAGGCCCTTCCTCTCGTCGGTGCGTCACTCATCGGTGCGGTTCTTGCCGGGGCCGGCAACCTGCTGGCCGGGTTCTCCGACCAGCCGGCCGGCGCCGTGGATGCGTTCGACTACGACGGGCCGCGCGCGCTGTGGAACGTGGTGGTCGTGGCAGGCCATGCACTCTTCGCCCTCGGTCTCGTGGGTGTCGCCCTTGCGATCGTGTCGGCGCTGCGGTCGGGAGCAACGGCAAGCGACGACCCGTGGAACGGCCACACGCTCGAGTGGGCCATCCCGTCGCCCGCACCGCGTGACAACTTCGCCGCACTCGCCACCGTCGGCTCCGCCGAGCCGGTGCTCGATGCGAAGCCCAGCAAGGAGGCATCGGCATGACCCTGGCACTTCCCTCCGCCGCGCCGCGGGCCCCGCGCCGGCAGGTTTTCGTCGCCACTGCGCTCGCATCCTCGGGCGCCGCGATGGTGCTCGTGGGCATGTGTGCCGTGTGGATGAAGTTCCGCGCGGCCGCCCCCGTGCGTGAGTCGTCCGACGGCTTCTACATGATCAAGGACTGGCTGCCCGCCGACATCGCGATCCCCGAGGTCGCCGCCAACACCATGTGGGTCACGTTCATGGCGGCGTGCCTCTTCGCACAGTGGGCCGTGTACTCGGCGCACCGCAACGACTCCCGTCACCGCTCGATGGCGCTCGGTCTCACCGCGTTGATGGGCGTTGCAATCATCAATGCGCAGGTCTCGGTGTGGAGCAAGATGGGCATCGGCGTGGGTGACGGTGCCTACCAGTCGATGTTCTACGCGATCACCGGCACGGTTGTCGTTCTCGTTGCGGTCGGTGTGGCGTTCACTGCGGCGACGCTCTTCCGCTCCATCGGTGGTCGCGCTGACGACACGCAGGTTGTGTCGGCACACGCTCTCTATTGGTACGTCCTCACGGCGGCATTCACGCTCGTGTGGTTCCTGGTGTACGTGCAGAAGTAGGTCACGATGTTCTCTTCCGGCTCCAAGTACCTCGTCGGCGTCTCCGCCCTGTCGCTCGTGGCGGCGGTGGTGTACGCCTTCACGGTGAACCCCTCGGATCTCGGCGCAATCGCCATGCTCGGCCTGATGGTGGCCGCAGGTTTCATCGCCGGCATCGGTCTCCACAACAACTCCGGCGACGTCGCCACCGTCGACGCGGCGGTCACTGCGGCAGCCCACACACCCCGCGACTCCGCGTGGCCTGCCGTGTTCGCGCTGGGCGTTGCACTCACGCTCCTCGGGCTCGCCACCGTGCCCGTGGTGTTCCTGCTCGGTCTCGTGGCGATGCTTGCCGGCGGAACCGAGTGGCTCATCGGCAACTGGGCCGACCGTGCGTCGGTTGACCCGGTGTTCAACAACGAGCGGGTGCGGGCGAAGGCCATCGGCCCGCTCGAGTACCCCGTGGCCGGAGCTCTCGTGCTGGGTGTCATGGCGTACCTGTTCTCCCGCGTGATGCTGAGCGTCTCGAAGGACGCCGGCGCCGTCCTCTTCATCGTGGCGGCCTCCGCCATCGTCACCGTCGGGTTCCTGGTGGGCTTCCGCCCGAGCTTCCGCGGACCCGTGCTCGTGTCGATTCTCGTGCTCGGTGGCCTCGTTCTCGTCGGCGCAGGAGTCACCACCGGCATCATCGGCGAGCGCGAGCAGCTCGCCGAGGCCAGCCGCGAGGACTTCTACACGGTGCACCACCGCGAGTGCTCCGAGGAGAAGGGTGAGCACTACGACCACCACGCGAACAACAAGGTGAACCTGCGATCTGCCGTGCTCGCAACGGTCTTCGTCGAGGACGGCAAGGTGTACGCAAAGGCGATCGGTCTCGACACCAAGCTGAACTCGATCACCGTGCAGCGGTCCAACGACACGAACATCCTGTTCCGCAATCTCGACGAGAAGGACCACCGGATGGTGATCCACCTCGGTGAGGAGAAGGTCGCCGAGACGGGCGTTGTCGAGAAGGTCGAGAACTGCACGCAGCTCACCGGCAAGAACCAGGAGAACCTGCTCACCGTGAGGATCGCCAAGCCGTCGCTGGCGATGAAGGACGGCTACTCGATCACGGTGCCCGGTGCCGAGGGTGAGATCGAGGTGGTGGTGCCGTGATGATCCGTGGAACAAGCACGACTGGAGTAGCCGTGGAACAGAAGAACCTCCCCGTTCGTCCCCGGATGAGGGCACGCCGTGCCGCGGCTGTTGCGGCGCTCGGCCTGTTCCTCACGGGTTGCGCACGCAACGCCCCGCAGGACGTGTTCCAGCCGAAGGGCCCGAACGCGAACGAGATCAACAACCTCCAGTTGCTGGTGTTCCCGATGGCGGGCATCGTCGGCGTGATCGTGCTGGCTCTCGCGACCTACATCTTCCTGAAGTTCCGCGACAAGGGTCAGCCGATCCCCAGCCAGGCCCACGGCCGGCCCATCGTGGAGATCACGCTCACCGTGGTGCCGGCACTGATCCTTGCGATCGTGGGGGTGTTCACCACGCGCACCATCTTCGACCTTGCCGAGACCAGGGACACCGAGATGGTCATCAACGTCACCGGCCAGCAGTGGTGGTGGGAGTACGACTACCCGGCCCAGGAGGAGTTCGGCATCAAGACGCCGATCATCACCAGCGGCCAGTTGGTGATGCCGGTGGGCACCAAGGTTCTCCTCCGCGAGACCAGCCGTGACGTGATCCACAGCTACTGGATCCCCGCACTGAACGGCAAGAAGGACGCTGTTCCCGGCCGCATCAACCTGCTGCGTCTCGAGGCCGACAAGCCCGGCATCTACGCCGGTCAGTGCACCGAGTTCTGCGGTCTCTCGCACGCGAACATGCGCATGGAGGCCGTTGCCCTCTCGAAGGAGGACTTCGCGAAGTGGGTGGCCAACCAGCAGAAGCCTTACGCCAAGCCGGCCGCCGGAACCGATGCCGCCGCGGGCGAGACCGTGTTCATGAACCAGTGCGTGCGTTGCCACCAGGTGAACGGCATGAAGCGTGACGACGGCACGCCGGTCATCGCCGCGCCCGACGAGAACGTGTACTCGGGTGCGGCCCCGAACCTCTCGCACCTCATGACCCGCAACACTTTCGCCGGTGCCATGTTCGACCTGCTGAAGGACGAGTGCCGGGACGATGTCTGGAAGGCAGAGTCCGAGGAGTTCGGGGCCAAGTACATGGAGGGTGTCTCCAGGGAATGCCTGAACGAGACCGACCTGAGGGCCTGGCTGCGCAACGCGCCCGCCATGAAGCCGATGTACGCCGACCCGGCGAAGCTCGGTGCCTCAGACGGCAAGTACCGCGGGATGCCGAACCTCGGCCTCACCGAGGACGACATCGACAAGCTCGTTGCCTACCTTCTCACCCTGAAGTGATCGGAGAAAACCATGGCGATCATTGAAAGACCATCCAGCGGGACCGCGGTTCCTGCTCTCGCGACACCGAGCGCCTCGCTCGGCGCACTGAAGCGTCCGGCCACGGCCGAGGGGTGGAAGTCGTGGCTCTTCACCGTCGACCACAAGAAGATCGGCATCATGTACGGCGTCGTCGCGATGTTCTTCTTCATCGTGGCGGGCGTCGAGGCCCTTCTCATCCGCCTCCAGCTGGCGGCGCCGAACGGCAAGATCCTGAACGCCGACGTGTACAACCAGATGTTCACGATGCACGGCACCACCATGGTGTTCCTCTTCGCCATGCCGATGGCAGCCGCCTTCGCGAACTACTTCCTGCCGCTGCAGATCGGTGCGCGTGATGTTGCATTCCCCCGTCTGAACGCGCTCTCGCTGTGGCTTCTTGTCATCGGCGGCATCGTGCTGAACATGTCGTGGTTCCTCGGCGGCGCGGCCGACGGTGGCTGGTTCATGTACGCCCCCAACTCGGGCCCCGTGTTCTCGCCGTCCAACGGAGTGGACTTCTGGGTGCTCGGCCTGCAGATCGCCGGTATCGCGTCGCTGATCGGCTCCATCAACCTGATTGTCACGGTGCTGAACATGCGCGCACCGGGCATGACCTTCATGAAGATGCCGGTGTTCACCTGGATGATCCTCGTGGTGCAGTTCCTGCTGGTGTTCTCCCTCCCGGTCATCACCGTGGCACTCGTGCTGCTGATGTTCCAGCGTGAGTTCGGCGCGACGTTCTTCGATGCCGCGGCGGGCGGTGACCCGTTGCTGTGGCAGCACCTGTTCTGGATCTTCGGTCACCCCGAGGTGTACGTGCTGATCCTCCCCGCGTTCGGCATCATCTCGGAGGTGCTCCCCACGTTCGCCCGCAAGCCTCTGTTCGGGTACCCGTTCGTGGTGTTCTCCGGTGCGGCCATCGGCCTCGTGGGCTTCGGTGTGTGGGCCCACCACATGTTCGCCTCCGGTCTCGGACCGGTGTCGGTGGCGGTGTTCTCGGTGGCAACCATGGCGATTGCCATCCCCACCGGCGTGAAGATCTTCAACTGGCTGCTCACGATGTGGGGCGGGAAGATCTGGTACACGACGGCGATGAAGTTCGCCATCGGACTGGTGATCCTGTTCACCATGGGCGGCCTCTCCGGCGTCACCCACTCCGTGGCACCGTCCGACACCCAGCAGACCGACACCTACTACATCGTGGCGCACTTCCACTACGTGCTCTTCGGTGGCATGGTGTTCGGTCTCTTCTCCGGCTTCTACTACTGGTGGCCGAAGGTGTTCAACAAGGTGCTGGACGAGCGTCTCGGTTCGTGGAACTTCTGGCTGATGTTCGTGGGAATGAACCTGACGTTCGGCCCGATGCACATCCTCGGTCTGCAGGGCCAGCCGCGCCGCATGTACCAGTGGACCGAGCAGCGCGCGGGCGAGGGGTTCTTCAACCTGGCGTTCTGGAACATGGTCGCATCGATCGGGTCGTTCATCCTCGCGACGGGCGTCCTCTTCTTCCTGATCAACGTGTTCGTCACCTGGCGCAAGCGTGAGACCGCACCGCTCGACCCGTGGGATGGCCGCACGCTCGAGTGGCTCACCACCAGCCCGCCGAAGGCCCACAACTTCGACCGCATCCCGGTGGTGCACCACCTGGACGAGTTCTTCCACCGCAAGTACGAGGAGGACACCGCCACCCACACGATGCGTCGCGTGGCCGACGGAGCCGACCTCGTGCGTGCCGAGGAGGCCGCTGCCGACAAGCACATCCATCTTCCCGGGCCGTCGTACTGGCCGCTGGTCCTTGCCGCCGGCATCGGCGCGCTCGGTCTCGGCACCATCTACGGCATCCCGGTCATGATGGTCGGTGGGGTCATGATCCTCCTCGGGTCGTACGGCTGGGTGCTCGAGCCCTCCGTCGTCGATGATTCCGAGCTCGACCCGCCGTCTTCGGACGGCAGCACGAAGGAGATCGCCCCCCTTGGCTGACGTCGCCGTCCACACCGACCATGGCGCTGACCATGGCCACCACACGTCCACCGGCCTGTCCAACAACAAGCTGGCGATGTGGCTGTTCCTCGGGTCCGAGTGCCTCCTGTTCGGCGGCCTCATCTCCACCTACATGCTGTACCGGGGCCGCGTGTCCGACGGCCCGCATCCCTCGGCCATCTACGACATCCCGTTCACCTCGGTGAGCAGCTTCGTTCTGCTGATGTCGTCGCTCACCATGGTGCTGGCAGTGTCGTCCGCACAGCGCGGGGACGACAAGAAGACGAACCTGTGGCTGCTGGTCACCGCACTCCTCGGCAGCACGTTCATCGGCGGCCAGGTGTACGAGTTCACGGCCTTCTACAGGGAGGGTCTCGGCTTCACCACCAGCCTCTTCGGCTCCAGCTTCTACACGCTCACCGGATTCCACGGCGTCCACGTGTCGGTGGGTGTGATCCTGCTGCTGTCCCTCATGGGCATCATCAAGAAGAACCGCGTCACGGGCACGAAGTCAGAGGTGGTCGAGCTCATCGGTCTCTACTGGCACTTCGTCGACATCGTGTGGATCGTGATCTTCACGCTGGTGTACCTGATTCCCGCCTGACCAAAGGAACCGAGATGAGCGCACAGACAGAGCAGCACACCGAGAAGCACGGGGACGGGCACGAGCACGGCCTCACCGACGCCGGCTACATCAAGATCGCCCTCATCCTCGCGGCCATCACCGCACTCGAGGTGTCGACCTACTACGTGGACTTCGGCCCGCTGTTCATGCCCTCGCTCATGATCATGATGGTCGTGAAGTTCGTGATGGTGGTGTCGTACTTCATGCACCTGAAGTTCGACAACCGCATATTCAGTCTGCTCTTCTACGTCGGTCTCGGTCTCGCGTTGTTCTGCTACATCGCGGCCCTTGCCACGTTCAAGTTCTTCCTCTAGACGGACGGGGAGCGTCCGCGGATGACCGCCGACGGATACGACATCTCGCTGAACACCGACCCGTGGCGGTTCCAGCTCCACCTCGAGATCTGGCTGCTCATCGCGGCTCTCGTGATCGGGTACGTGTACGCGGTGCGGGTGATCGGCCCGAAGGTGGCGCCCGAGGGGCAGGTGGTCACCCGCAGACAGGTGCGCACGTTCACCTTCATGATCGTGCTGCTGTGGCTGTCGAGCGACTGGCCGATGCATGACATCGCCGAGGAGTACCTGTACTCCATCCACATGATCCAGCACATGAGCCTGACCATGTTCGTGCCGCCGCTAGCACTGCTGGCCACACCCGAGTGGCTGTTCCGCATCATCATCGGAGAGGGCCGCGTGAAGCGCGCCGCACGGTTCCTGGTGAGGCCGGCGGCCGCCGCGCTCGTCTACAACCTCATGGTGATGGGCTCCCATGTGCCGCAGGTGGTGAATCTCAGTGCCACGAACGGCCCGGTGCACTACCTCGTGCACGTGCTGCTGGTGACCTCGGCGTTCGTGCTGTGGATCCCCGTGTGCGGTCCGGCGCGCGAGTGGCGTGTGAGCGACGGGGCGAAGATGATCTACCTGTTCGCGATGTCACTGGTTCCCACCATTCCCGCGGGCTGGCTGACGTTCGCCGAGGGCCCCGTGTACAGGCACTACGACACCCCTGTCCGCGTGTGGGGCGTCAGCGTGATCTCCGACCAGCAGGCGGCCGGCGGCATCATGAAACTGGGCGGCTCGGTGTTCATGTGGGGCGTCATCATCTTCATCTTCTTCAGGCGGTTCATGGCCGGCTTCTACGCCCAGCAGACCTATGACCGGTCGAGACGCATGCCCGATGCGGAGGTCACCGGCACCGACGAGCCGCTCACGTTCTCCGAGGTGGAGGCCGCGTTCAACCGCACGCGTCCGGCCCCCGAGAACCCCCACACCACGGCGTGACGGGCCCGGGCGTGCTCGTCGTCGACATGCCGGCGGACGCAGCGCTGCGGCGACGAGTGGCGCGCTGGCTCGTGAACGGGTGGCCTCATCTCTTCCCGGACGACACCGAGGAGTGGTACCTGCAGGTGTGGGCGGAGGCCGACCGCACCGGCCCGCATGCTCCGCACGCACTTGTGGCAATGGTCGGTGACGAGATTGTCGGCACTGCGTCGATGGTGCTCGATGACGAGTTGCCGGGTGCGCACGAGCCCGGCCCGTGGCTGGCAGCCGTGTGGGTGGAGCAGCAGCATCGCCGGTGCGGGATCGGTGAGGCACTCGTGCGCGGAATCATGTCGCGCGCAAGTGGCCCGCTGTGGCTGTACACCGAGGAAGGTGTTGCGTGGTACGGCTCGATGGGCTGGACCGTGGTGCGCGACGCGGAACTGAACGGTCACCCCGTGACCGTGATGACCTGGTCTCCGTGAAAGTTCGGTGAACCTCAACAACCGCTGTTGAGTACCTCGCCGTCGGGCATCGTGGTCCGGCAGAACTTGGTCATGACGAGGAACGCCCCGTTCATGTTGGCGCCTTTCAGATTCGCGTCCGTGAGGTTCGCGTCGTTCAGGTTGGCGCCGGAGAGGTCCGCGTCGGTCATCACCGCCCCTGTCAGGTCCGCCCAGCGGAACCGTGCGCCGACGAGGTAGGCACCGCTGAGGTTCGCCCCGTCGAGTGTGCTCCCCTGGAGGTCGGCGTCACGGAAGTTTGCTCCAGAGAGGTTGGTCCCGGACAGGTATGCGCCCTCGAGGTTGGTGCGGGTGAAGTTCGCACGGCATGCGTTCGCGCCGCTCAGGGATGCGTCGCGGAAAGTCACGCCCTCCATGTCGGCCCACCGCAACTGCATTCCCTTGAGGCTCATGTTCTCGAAGAAGGTCTCGGTTGGACGGTCGTTCTCAGGGTCAGGACCGAACCAACGAAGATCGAGTCCACTCAGATCCATTTCCTGCAGGGGGCCCTGCGGGTCCGTCACGAGCATCATCAACGCGGTCTCGGAGGTGTCGCCTTCCGTGTTCTTGACGGGGGGAGGCGGGCACGCGGAACCGCTTGTTCCGGTGGTGGACACCGGGGACGCGACTGTCGAATCGGCAATGGTTGGATCTGTCTTGGAGGCCTCTGTTCCAGCGCAGGCAGCCAGGAAGAGCGACGCAACCACAATCAACTTCTTCACCGAATCACTCTAGGAGCACGACTTGATGCTCAGTGCCAGCGGAAGAGCCGCGCGGCGGCCGCCGGTGCGGCCAGCGCCCACACGGCGAGCACCGCCCACGAGGCTGTCGGCTGGTTGCCCACCCCCGTGAGAGCGTTGCGCAGGATGTCGGCGAGTGCGGCCGATGGCAACACCTCGGACACGGTGCGCATCGGACCGGGCAGGGACGTCAGCGGAATCATCATTCCCCCGAGCAGCAGGAGCACCAGGTACAGGCCGTTCTGGGCGGCAAGGTTGATCTCGCCCCGCAGGCGTCCCGCGAGTGCGAGCCCGATGCCCGCAAACGCCGCCGTTCCGAGCGCCACGGCGGGCACAGCGAGAAACACGGTGCCGCCGGGTTGCCAGCCCAAGGCGATGCCGAGCGGAAGGAGCACCACAAGCTGCAGCAACTCGACCACCACCACCGACAGCATCTTTGCGACGACCAGTTCGCCCCTGGTGAGCGGTGTCGCACCGAGACGCTTCAGCACGAGGTACGAGCGTTCGAAACCGGTGGCGATGCCGAGGCTGACCATGGCCGTGGACATCACCGCGAGCGCCACCACGCCCGGCAGGAGGAAATCGGCCGGTTCCTGCCCCGCCGACGGGAGCACGTCGACAATCGAGAAGAACACCAGCAGCAGAACCGGGATCACGAGAGTGAGCAGCAGCTGCTCGCCGTTGCGCAGCACGAGCATGACCTCCGAGCGCAGTTGCGTGGTCATGCGCTTCATGGGGCCGTCCCGGTGATCCGCCTGTAGGCATCCTCGAGGTTCTCGCGGCCGGCATCGAGGCCGTCCAGCGGGTGCGACTGCTCCACCAACCACGACGTCAGGGACGACACGAGATGCGGTGTGCCGACCGCGTCGATCTCGTAGCGGCCGTTGCCCCGTGGGTTCACTCCATGACCGAGGTGTGCCGAGAGGGCGACGGTGTCGATGCCGGGTGTCGACACGAAATGCACGGAGGTGCGCTGCAGCAGCAGCGACTGCACGGGTCCGTGCGCCACCACGTGCCCCGCACGGAACATCACCGCGTTGTCGGACACCTTCTCGGCCTCGGCCAGTTCGTGACTGGCCAGCACCACGGTGCAACCGTCGTCGGCGAGGTGGCGCACGACCGAGCGGATGAGATCGCGACCGTCCACGTCGACACCGCTCGTGGGCTCGTCGAGGAACGCAACGTCGGGCCGGGCCGCGAGCGCGAGTGCCAGCGAAACCCTCTGCTGCTCGCCACCGGAGAGCCGTCGCCACGTGGCGCTCGCCCTGTGCGTGAGCCCGACCTGCTCCACCAGGTCGTCGGCGTTCATGCCGCGGTCGTGGAGCGAGCAGAAGTGGGCGATCACATCGTGCACCCGGGCGCTCGGGTACACGCCACCCGACTGCAGCATCACCCCCATGCGCGCCACCAGTTCGCGCTTGCCCGACACCGGGTCGAGGCCCAGCACCGCGACGTGGCCGGAGTCGGCCCGTCGGAAGCCCTCGCACACCTCGATGGTGCTGGTCTTGCCGGCGCCGTTAGGGCCGAGCACTGCGGTGACCTCGCCGACGGGGGCGAAGAACGACGCCCCCTTCACTGCGACCGTGCTGCCGTAGCGCACCGTGAGGTTCTCGACCACGACACCGTTCACGCATCTCAACGCTACGGTGAAACAAGGCGGTCCCCGAAAGCCGTGACGGATAGCCTGAGAAAGCCGTGATCGACGTCCGTCTGCTCCGCTCCGACCCTGGTTCCGTGAGGCTCGCCCTCGCGCGCCGGGGCAAGCCCGAGGTGCTCGCCCAGCTGGACGAGGCCGAACGACACGATGCGCGACTCCGCGAGATCACCGCCCAGCGCGACACCATCCGCGGCAGGGTGAACGACCTGTCGAAGCAGGTGGGGAGCCTCCGTCGCGAGGGGAAGACCGCAGAAGCCGAGGCACTCCAGGCCGAGAGCAGGGCCCTCGGTGAGCAGGAGACCGCGCTGTCGGCGGAGGCCGACGGCGTGCAGGATTCCCTGCGCGAGTGCCTGCTGCGGATACCGAACCTTCCCCACGATGCAGTGCCCGACGGTGCGGGCGACGCCGACAACCCAGTGGTGAAGGGCCCTGTCAACATGCCGGCAACCTTCGCCGGTCACCAGCGTGTGCCGCACTGGGAGACTGCTGCCGCGCTCGGGATCCTCGACAACGAGCGCGCCGTGAAGATCTCGGGTGCCATGTTCACCATGCAGCGCGGCCTCGGTGCCACGCTGTCCAGAGCGCTGTGCCAGTACGCGCTCGACTCCAACGCCGATGCATTCGAGGAGGTGCGCCCGCCGTCGCTCGTCACCACGACGACCCTCACCGCCACCGGCCAGCTGCCGAAGTTCGCCGACGATGCATACGCCATCGAGCGCGACGACCTGTGGGCCATCCCCACCGCGGAGGTTCCGCTCACCTCGATGTACGCGGGTGAGGTGGTGGATGCGGAGCACCTGCCGATGCGTTTCATGGCCCACACCAGCTGCTACCGCCGCGAGGCGGGGTCGGCCGGCCGTGACACGCGCGGAATGCTCCGCGCGCACGAGTTCGACAAGGTGGAGATCCTCGCGCTCGCCACGGCGGAGCAGGCACCCGAACTGCTGATCGAGCTGCGCGACCGTGCCGAACGGCTCATCGCCGGGCTCGGTCTCCCGTACCGCATCATCGAGATCTGCACAGGGGACATGGGCCAGAGTCACCACCGCAGCTACGACCTCGAGGTGTATGCACCCGGTTGCGATGCGTGGCTGGAGGTGAGCAGTGTCAGCTGGTTCAGCGACTACCAGGCGCGCCGCGCCGACATCCGCCTGAAGCGCGCCGGCCAGAAGGGCACCGAGATCGCGCACACACTGAACGGGTCGGCCCTTGCCGTGCCGCGCGTGTGGGCTGCGATCTGCGAGAACTTCCGCCGGCCGGACGGCAGCGTGACCGTGCCCGAGGTGCTGCGCCCGTACATGCGCGGGGCGGCCGAGATCCGCCCTCGCTGATTCCCCATGGGCATCGCCGACCGTCGCATCCAGTACGAGACAGCGGGGCTCGACCGAGGTGACCTGCTCGATGACCCGGTGGAGCAGCTCCAGCTCTGGTACTCACAGGCCGAGGAGGCAGGCTGCACCGAGCCGAACGCGATGACGGTGTCCACGCTCGACGGTGACGGCAGGCCCGATTCACGCATCGTGCTGGCGCGCGGCATCGACTCCGCCGGTGTCACCTTCTTCACCAACTACGACAGCGCAAAGGGCCGCGCCCTGGACGCTTCACCCACTGCGTCGGCGGTGTTCGGATGGCTGCAGATCCACCGCCAGGTGCGCATCCGCGGGACGGTGGGCAGTGCCACCGACTCGGAAAGTGATGCGTACTTCGCATCGAGGCCGCGCGCGTCGCAGATCGGCGCATGGGCCTC
>JBMUAQ010000026.1:0-21991 GCA_049454855.1 Ilumatobacteraceae bacterium | reverse complement strand
ACCGCCGACGAACACACGCTGGTCTGTGTGGACAAGCTCGACGAGCTCATCACCCGCCGCTACAGCCTCGACCAGATCAACGACGGCTACAAGGCGATGCGCGACGGACTGAACATCCGCGGCATCATCGTGAATGACTGACAGCCGCACACTGCTTGCGTCACTGTCGGGTCGCGTCGTCGGCCGTGCACGGGAGATGGAGCTCGTCCTCGCCGCACTCGCCGCCGGCCGCCACGTGCTGCTCGAGGGACCGCCGGGAACTGGAAAGTCCACGCTCCTGCGCGCGGTGTCGGGCGGGCTCGGCATCGGTTTCGAGTTCGTGGAGGGCAACGCAGAACTCACGCCGGCGCGGCTGGTGGGACACTTCGACCCCGCGAGGGTGCTGAACGAGGGTTACGACCCCGGGGTGTTCGTGGACGGGCCCCTCGTCACCGCACTGCGCGAGGGTTCGTTGCTGTACGTGGAGGAGATCAACCGCATCCCCGAGGAGACCCTGAACGTGCTCATCACGGTGATGAGCGAGGGCGAGATCACCGTGCCGCGCCTCGGTCGGGTGGCGGCGGCCGACGGTTTCCGTCTGGTGGCCGCGATGAACCCGTTCGACGCGGTGGGAACGGCGCGCATCTCCGGTGCGGTGTACGACCGCGTCTGCCGCGTGGCCATGAGCTACCAGCCGGCAGACGAGGAGACCTCGATCGTGTTGCGCGAGCTCGGTGCAGTGCAGGTGCCCGGTCCGTTCCTCGCCGGCACCGTGGAGGTCACGCGCCTCACGCGTTCGCACCCCGACCTGCGCGTGGGGTCTTCGGTGCGCGGCGCGGTGGACTTCGCGAAAGTGGCGGTGTCGCTGGCCGACCTGCGCGGCTCCGCACCCGATGATGCTTCGGTGTCGCTCGATGCGGCGCTCGTGGCGCTGTCGGGCCGGGTGCGGGTGCGTGAGGGGTCGTCGCGCACGGCCGAGGAGATCGTGACCGAACTGTGGAACTCGGTGTTCGGCTCGAGAGGCGACGGCGGCGCCGACGGGGGAAAAGGTGGAGCCCCGACAAGGGGCACGACCTCCCGCTGACGAAGGAAGGTGCCGCGGCCGAGCAGGCCGTGGCTGACGCGTCGAAGCGCACGGTGTCGCGTCGCGACCTGTCCCGTCACGAGAACTTCGAGCAGGTGTCACCCGAGGTCGGCGAGCTCGACGAGTCCGCGCTCGAGGACCAGATGCGCGAGAACCCCGACGAGATGCTCGGCATGCTCGCCGACCTCACCGGGGCGACCGACCCGAAACTGCGGGAACTGGCGCGACGGCTCGCGGGTCGGCTGATGCTGGAGGTGGCGAACAGGGGCCGTTCGCGTCCGCGCGGCACCGGCCGCATCGAGGAGCAGCCGTACTCGCCGGAGGCAGGCGACATCGACGTCGACGCGAGCCTCGATGCGCTCAACGAACTCCGCGCCGGTGTGGCACCCGACGTACGCGGGCTGCGGGTGCGCGGGTGGAGGAAGCCGGGCACCGCACTGTGCCTGCTGGTGGACCGCAGCGGGTCGATGGGGGGCCAGCCGCTCGCCGCCTCCGCAGTGGCGGCAGCGGCAGTGGCGAGCCGGAACCCGCAGGACTACAGCGTGCTGGCGTTCGGCAAGGACGTGATCGTGGCGAAGTCGCAGGACGTGCCGAAGTCGCCCGAGCGGGTGGTGAACGACGTGCTGACACTGCGCGGCCACGGCACCACCGACATCGCCGCCGCCCTCACCGAGGCGGCGCGGCAACTTGCACGTTCGCGCGCGGGACGCCGGGTGGCGGTGCTGCTGTCGGACTGCAGGGCAACCGTGGAGGGAGACGTGGAGGCGGCCGCACGCAGCGTGGACGAACTCGTGATCGTCGCACCGGAGGCGGACCACGACGAGGCCCGTGCGCTCGCCGGCAGGGTGGGTGCGCGTCTCGTCACCGTGGGAGGACCGAGCGAGATACCGGAGGTGCTCGCTCGCGCCCTGGAATGATGGTTCGCCGTAGGTCGGGGCGTCAGTAGTCGCAGTTCGGGTCGTTCGGTGGCACGACGCCGCGCGGGTTGTTCTCGATCTCCACTGCCGGCAGCGTGGTGGTCGACCGCGGGGCGACTGTGGTGGCGGTGACGGCCGCGGGCGTCACGTCAGCAAGGCCGGCTGACGACACCGATCCGATGGTGGTGGTGACCAGCGTGGTCATGTCGGGATCCGCGGCGGACGCACCCGAAACCTTGCCCTTCAGCGCCGCCTTCCCCTGGAACACCGAGAGGATCTTCTTCGCGGTGGCACCCTCGAAGTCGGGAACGATGACGGCGTCCTTGCCGATCATCTGGCCGAGGCCGGGGAACGTGTACGAACCCATGGTGTCGGCGTCGAAGTTTCGCATGGCCTGCGCAAGCTGAAGGAGCAGCAGTGGCGTGACCCTGTCGTCGGTGATCACGTTCTTCAGGGCGGCGTTCAGGATGTTGTTGGCCACGCGCGGGTCGGTGCGCACCCTGTAGAGGGCCTTCTTGATCATCCGTCGGGTGAAGTCCTGCTGGCGGCTGATGCGGCCCCAGTCACTGGTGCCGTCGGCGCGCCATTTCTTCAGGTCGGGGTCGTACCACCTGTAGTGGCGCGAGCGCACGTACGCCAGCGCATGGTCGCCCGAGAAGTTGAAGCACACGTTCGCCCTGAGCACCTGGAACCCGGTGCGCTTGTCGCGGGCCTTGTACGCGAACGGCACCTTCACGCCGCCGATCGCGTCGACGACCTCCTTGAACGTGCAGAAGTCGATGTTCACGTAGTGGTCGACCCGTATCCCGAAGTTCTCGCGGATGGTGGTGATCATGCGGTTCGGGTTCTTCTTGTCGAAGTTCGAGTTGATGCGCCCGCTGCGCGAGCTGCCCGCCTGCTTCACCCACATGTCACGTGGGAACGACAGGATCGCCGCGACGTTGTCGCGCGGGTCGACACGGATGAGCATGATGGTGTCGCTGCGCTCCCCGTACGTGGCGCGGTTGCCGAAGCCACCGGCGAACGGCGACTTGGGGTCGATGCACTCGTCGTTGTCGGACCCCGTCAGCAGCCAGTTCTTCACCGACAGGTCGCCCTGGGGAAGGTTGAGGTTCCCGTCCCCCTCTGCCGGCACGGAGTCGATGGTGACCACCTGGCGGTTCGACAGTTTCCAGTTGGCCCACAGCATCACGGTGCCCGACACCACGAGTGCGGCCGCCACGGACATGTTCACGGCGAACAGTGCTCGCTGACGCAGGGTGCGCGGGGGGTGACGCGGGAAGTCGGCCATGGCCCGAACAACCTAGTTCCGTGCGGTGCGGTCAGGCCGTCGGAGCGAGCACGACGGACACGGTGAGTTCCGTACCGTTCTCCACGAACTCCACTGCATCCACCGAACCGGCTGCTGCGATGTCGTGCCACGCATCCCGCACGGCATCGACCACTGCGGCCGGGGCCGTGACCGTGACCGACGAGACCCCGGCCTTCTGGCTCACCTTCGCCTCGGTCTTGGTGCGCCGGATGGCCGCGATGGTGCCGCACGCGGCATCGAGGAACGACTCGTGGTCACCCGTTTCGGGGGCTGCCGACACCCCGGCCGCGACCGGCCATGCGGAGGTGTGCACCGAACCCTCCTGCCACCACGACCAGACCTCCTCGGTGGTGAACGGCAGGAACGGTGCGAACAGCCGCTGCATCACCGACAGGGCACGCGTCAGCGCGGAGCGCGCCGACGCCGTGGCTGCGCCGCCGTCTGCCTCGTACGCGCGTGTCTTCACCAGCTCCACGTAGTCGTCGCAGAACCACCAGAAGAACGCCTCGGTTCGCTCCAGCGCGCGGGCATAGTCGTAGTTCTCGAGAGCGCGGGTGGCTTCCTCCACCACGGTTGACAGACGACCCAGCATCGCACGGTCGATCGCCACGGTGGGCTCGTCGCCGTTGCCGGCGCCGCCCGCACCGAGGACGAACTTCGTCACGTTCAGCAGCTTGGTGGCGAGCTTGCGGCCCACCTTCATCTGCTCCTCGCTGAACGCGGTGTCGATGCCGGGCCGTGCGCACGCGGCCCAGTAGCGCACTGCATCACTGCCGTAGCGGTCGAACAGGTCGATCGGTGTCACCACGTTGCCCTTCGACTTCGACATCTTCTTGCGGTCGGGGTCGAGGATCCAGCCCGACAGCGCCGCGTTCGCCCACGGCGCGGTGCCGTGCTCGAAGTGCGACCGCACCACTGTGCTGAACAGCCAGGTGCGGATGATGTCGTGGGCCTGCGGCCGCACGTCGTAGGGGTAGACGTGCGCGAAGATGTCGCCGTCCTCGCACCAGCGCCCAGCGATCTGCGGCGTCAGCGACGAGGTGGCCCAGGTGTCCATCACGTCGGGGTCGCCCACGAACCCGTTCGGCAAGCCCCGCTGCGAGGTGTCGTACCCGGCGGGCACGTCGGTGCTGGGGTCCACCGGCAGTGCGGACTCGTCGGGCACGAGCGGTGAGTCGTGCACGATGTTGCCGTCGGCATCGAGCGGGTACCACACGGGTACGGGAACGCCGAACCAACGCTGGCGGCTGATCAACCAGTCGCCGTTCAGGCCCTCCACCCAGTTGTCGTACCTGTGGTGCATGTGGTCGGGGTGCCAGCGCAGCTCGCCTCCGCGGCCGAGCATGTCGGAGCGCACGCTTGCGTCGCGGCCACCGTTGCGGATGTACCACTGGCGGCTGGTGACGATCTCGAGCGGACGGTCGCCCTTCTCGAAGAACTTCACGGGATGCACGATGGGGCGCGGGTCACCGACGAGGTCGCCCGTCTCCCGCAGCATCTCCACAATCGCGGTCTGCGCCTGCTTCACCGAGCGGCCGGCGAGCTGTGCGTACCGGGCGAGACCCTCGGGGGAGTCGAGACCCTGCGGCGCGTCGGCCTGGATGCGACCGTCCCGCGAGATGACCGCGCGGGTGGGCAGCTGCAGCTCGCGCCACCAGATGACGTCCGTGAGGTCGCCGAACGTGCAGATCATCGCGATGCCGGTGCCCTTGTCGGGTTGGGCCAACGGGTGCGCGACCACGGGCACCTCCACGCCGAACAGCGGCGTGCGCACCGTGGTGCCGAACAACGGCACGTACCGCTCGTCGTCGGGGTGCGCCACGAGCGCCACGCACGCGGGCAGAAGCTCGGGCCGCGTGGTGTCGATGGTGACCACACCGTTGCCGTCGGTGCGGGCGAAGTTCACCTGGTGGTACGCGCCGGGGCGCTCGCGGTCCTCGAGCTCTGCCTGGGCCACCGCAGTGCGGAAGTCGACGTCCCACAGTGTGGGTGCCTCCTGTGTGTATGCCTCCCCGCGGGCGAGGTTGCGCAGGAACGCGCGCTGCGACACGCGGCGCGAACGCTCGTCGATCGTGGCGTACAGCAGCGACCAGTCGACCGACAGCCCGAGCCTGCGGAAGAGGTCCTCGAACACCTTCTCGTCCCGTGCGGTGAGCTCCTCGCACAGCTCGATGAAGTTCGGCCGCGACACGGGCACCGGCTTGTGGTCCTTCGGCGGGTCGCCGCGGAAGGGCGGTTCGAACGCGGGGTCGTACTGCACCGACGGGTCGCACGACACCCCGAAGTAGTTCTGCACGCGCCGCTCGGTGGGCAGGCCGTTGTCATCCCAGCCCATCGGGTAGAACACGGCCTTCCCGGTCATCCTGCGGAAGCGCGCGACCGTGTCGGTGTGGGTGTAGGAGAACACGTGCCCCATGTGCAGCGAACCGCTGACGGTGGGCGGGGGAGTGTCCACCGAGAACACCGACTCCCGGGATGCCGAACGGTCGAACGTGTAGGTGCCGTTCGTGTCCCACGCGGCGATCCATTTCTCCTCGATGCCGTCGAGGGTGGGCTTCTCGGGGACGGTGGACATAGGGAACAAATCGTAGGCTCAAGGCCGTGCTGAACCTCTACGACACGGCCACACAGACCGTGAAACAGCTCGCGATGCGCGAGCCGGGCAGGGTCAGCATCTACCTCTGCGGGCCCACCGTGTACGGGCCCCCGCATCTCGGCCACGGCAGGGCCACCCTCGTGTACGACATCCTCCGCCGTTATCTCGAGTGGAGCGGCATCGAGGTGCGTCTCGTGTCGAACATCACCGACATCGACGACAAGATCATCGAGCGGGCCAACCGGGAGGGCCGCCCGTGGCAGGAGATCACGCACCGCTGCGAGTCGGTGTGGTTCGAGGCCATGGGCAGGCTCGGCGTGCGGCGTCCCTCAGACGTCCCGCACGCAACCGAGTACGTGGGGTCCATGGTGACGATGATCGGCGAACTCATCTCGCGCGATGCTGCTTACCCCACCTCCGACGGCGTGTACCTGTCGGTGGGGTCGGTGCCCGACTACGGCCTGCTCGCCCACCAGAGCCTCGACGACATGCTGGCGGGCGGTGGCGAGCGCGAGGTGCTGGGCGCGGGGGAGAAGCGGCACCCGGCCGACTTCGCGCTGTGGAAGTTCTCGAAGCCGGGCGAACCGTCGTGGCCGTCGCCGTGGGGTGAGGGGCGCCCCGGTTGGCACAGCGAGTGCGTGGTGATGAGCCTCGACCTGCTGGGCGACGGGTTCGACCTCCACTGCGGCGGGGCCGACCTGCGCTTCCCGCACCACGAGAACGAGCGCGCACAGGCTGTTGCACTCGGCCGCGACTTCGCGCGTCACTGGATGCACAACGGGTTCGTGGTGGATGCCGAGGGCGAGAAGATGTCGAAGAGCATCGGCAACGTGGCGAACCTCCTCGACCTGCTCGAGCACTACGACCCCCGTGCGTACCGCATGGTGCTGCTGCAGTCGCACTACCGCAGCCCGGTGCGAGTTGGCCGGGACAACATCGACGCCGCCGTCAAGTCGCTGGCGGGTCTCGACTCGTTCGCCGCCCGCACGGCGGGGCTGCCGGCCGGCTCGGTGGATGCCGCCACCCGGGAGCGTTTCGTGACCGCGATGGACAACGACCTCGACACCGCGTCGGCCATGGCGACGGTGTTCGACACAGTGCGCGCGGCGAATGCCGCCCTCGATGCGGGCGACTCCGCGCGCGCCGCAGACCTGAGGGCAACCGTGGTCGAGCTCGCCGGTGCGCTGGGGCTCGAACTGTCGTCGGGTGACGACGTTGACGCGGATGTTCTCGCACGCGCTGCCGCGCTGGATGCGGCACGGGCAGCGAAGGACTTCGCCACCGCGGATGCCATCCGCAACGAGCTGCAGGCCGCCGGCTGGAACGTGGAGACCACGAAGGAAGGCACGCGCGTGCGTCGTGGCTGAACGTCGTCGACAACCGATGCCCCCCGGCTACTGGACCATCTGGACCACCGTCGCGCTCGACCTCGTGGGGTTCGGCATCGTCGTGCCGATCCTCGGTCGGTACGCGGAACGCTTCGGTGCGGGCGGTCTCGAGGTCGGCCTCTTGTTTGCCACGTTCTCCGCGGCGCAGATGCTGTTCGCGCCGGTGCTCGGCCGTCTGTCCGACCGCATCGGCCGCAAGCCGGTGATCGTGCTCTCGCTGGTGGGCACCGCCGTTGGCAGCGTGGTGACCGGTCTCGCGGGTGCCATGTGGGTTCTCTTCCTCGGCAGGTTCATCGACGGTGCGAGCGGCGCCAGCATCGCGGTGGCCCAGGGTGCCGTCGCCGACATCGCACCGCCCGAACGTCGACCGCAGTTGCTCGGCATGCTGGGCGCGGCGTTCGGTCTCGGCTTCGTCGTGGGTCCCGCTCTCGGTGGTCTGGCGGCGCTCGGTGGTCCGCACGTGCCGTTCTTCGTTGCCGGTGCCATCGCGGCGGTGAACGCGGTTGCCGCGCTGTTCCGTCTGCCCGAGACACGTCCGCAGGGTCATGTCACCCGTCTGGAAGCTGCACATGTCCGCGCCTTGTCACCCGTGTTGCGCCGCTACGCGGTGGTGGCACTCATGACCACCGTGGGTTTCGCCGGGTTCGAGGCCACGTTCTCCCTGTTCGGGGCGGAGCGGTTCGGTCTCACCGAGGGGTCCACCTCCATCGTGTTCCTGTTCGTCGGCCTCGCGCTCGTCGCAGTGCAGGGCGGCCTGGTGGGCCCGCTCACTGCACGGACGGGGTCGGGCCCGCTGCTGCGCGTGGGGCTCGTGATGGTGTGCGCGGGTCTGCTTGCCCTCTCGTTCGCCGACACGTGGGCGGTGCTGGTCGTGGCGATGGGTCTGCTCTCGGTGGGTCAGGGTGTGGCATCACCCTCGCTCACGAACCTGGTGACGGAGGCCGCGCCGCCCGACCGTCGTGGCGAGACACTGGGGTACCAGCAGAGCGTGGGTGCCTTCGGTCGCATCATCGGGCCTGTGGTCGCGGGCTCGGTGTTCGACGGGGTCGGTGCCGGGGCGCCGTACGTGCTCGGTTCGGTGCTGGTGGCGCTGGCGCTGGCGGTGGTGCTGGCCGTTCCGCGCGCCGTCACATCCGGTAGTTAGTTTTCTCCCTTTTCTGTAGTATTCTTTTTCCAGTCCTGGGCGTGTGGCTTGGACGTCCGGGAGGAAATCTCATGAACCGCAACAGAATCGTTGCCACTGCGTCCGCATCGCTGATCGTCGGCGGTCTCTTCGTGGCCGGTGTGTCCACGCAGGCCGTGCAGGCCGCCCCGTCGGCCACCTCGCAGCCGAAGAAGGTGACCATCTGTCACCGCACGCACTCGACCACGAACCCGTACGTGCGCATCACCGTGTCGGAATCCTCCATCGGCAACGCGGCGAACAAGCACGGCGGGTCGAAGCACGATGCGTACCCGTCGGGTGCGTCGAAGCCGAACCCGAACGTGTTCGACCGCACCAAGGTGTACACGGCGAACCAGAAGAAGTGGGGAGACATCATCCCGAACGTGTACACCGATGGCACGGCGTTCACCGCCGCGGGTGCCGGCACGAACTACTCCGGTGTGGGCATCGACATCTACAACGGCACGGGCATCCATGCCGGTGCGTGCAAGGCGATGTCGGCCCGCGACCTGTTCGAGAGCGAGAAGGCCTCCGGCGAGGTCACCGACGCGCAGATCTGGGAGGATCTCTCCGAGCTCGAGGCTGACGAGTTCGCGTCGGCACTCAACGCCTGTGGTGGGTCGTTCGCATCCTGCACCAACCCGAGCCTGCTCGGGGCGGCCTCCGTCACCACCACCACTGCTCCCGCAGCCGGCGTGACGACGACGGTTGCAGGTTCGACGGGTGGTTCGACGGGCGGTGCGACCACCACGACGGTGGCAGGCTCGAAGTCCACCCTCACCGCAGGCAAGGGCGGTCTGACGGTCTTCGTGTGGATCGACGGCAACCGCGACGGCACGCAGGGCGACGACGAGCCGGTGTACCCGGGCGTGTCGTGCACGGCCACGGGCCCCGGCGGTGTCACCAAGACCGCAGTGTCGGATTCCTCCGGCTCGGCATCCTTCGTGGATCTCGACCCGGGTGCATGGTCGGTGACGTGCAATCTCGCCGACGACAGCCTCGAGAAGGTGTACGACTCCGACACGACCGTCGACTGGACCGCCGCAGTCACCGTGGAGGCCGGCAAGTTCGCCGAGGCCCGGTTCGGTGCTGCGGGTACCTCGTCCATCGAGGTCACCGGTGTGTCCACCAACTCGGTGAAGATCAAGTGGGCGGGCGTCGACGGTGAGCTCGACACCGATGACGACGTTGTGTTCGAGGTGCCGGCAAAGGGTGGCAAGGTCACCGTGGCCGGCCTTCCTGCCGGCAAGTACGCAGTCACCGCCACCGGAGACTTTGACTCCGCCGACGAGGTGGTCACGGTCGAGGTGGCAAAGGGCGAGACCGCGGATGCCGCGGTGCCCACGCTCTCCACGACCGGCCTCTCCCGCGAGCCGCTCATGTCGCTGCTCGCGGCACTCATGCTCTTGGCGGGGGCTGCGCTCCTGTTCGTGCGCCGCCGCCCGGTGTGAACTGTGTCTGACACGGCCGGCCCCGCCGACCGTGCCTGACACCTCTACCCGTGGGTAACTTGGCCCCTATGGCCGAGTTCTCCCTCCACCTCAACGACGACCAGCTCCAGATCAAGGACTGGATCCACGAGTTCGCGAAGGACGTGATGCGTCCCGCCGCCCAGGAATGGGACGACCGCGAGGAGTTCCCCTGGCCGGTCGTGCAGGAAGCCGCGAACATCGGCCTCTACGGCATCGAGTTCATGATGAACGCGATGGGCGACCAGAGCGGTCTCACGCTGCCCGTGGCCATCGAGGAGATCTTCTGGGGCGATGCCGGACTCGGCATGGCCATCATGGGTTCGGGTCTCGCCGCCGCCGGCATCACCGGCAACGGAACACCCGAGCAGATCATGGAGTGGGTGCCCCAGTGTTACGGCACCGCCGACGACGTGAAGCTCGGTGCGTTCTGCGTGAGCGAGCCCGACGCCGGATCCGACGTGTCGTCTCTGCGCACGCGTGCCGTGTACGACGAGGCCACCGACGAGTGGGTGCTGAACGGCACGAAGGCATGGATCACGAACGGCGGCATTGCCAACGTGCACGTGGTGGTTGCTGCCGTCGACCCGTCGCTGAAGGGCCGCGGCCAGGCATCGTTCGTGGTGCCGCCCGGCACGAAGGGCCTCTCGCAGGGCCAGAAGTACAAGAAGCACGGCATCAAGGCCAGCCACACTGCGGAGGTGGTGCTCGACGACGTGCGCATCCCCGGCCGCTGCCTGCTCGGCGGCAAGGAGAAGCTGGATGCCAAGCTGGCGCGCGCACGCGAGGCCGGCCGTTCCGGCGAGGCGCAGCCCGCCATGAAGACCTTTGAGGCCACCCGCCCCGCGGTGGGTGCGCAGGCGCTCGGAATCGCACGTGCGGCGTACGAGATCGCGCTGGACTACGCCAAGGAGCGCACCGCGTTCGGCAAGCCGATCATCATGAACCAGGCCATTGCGTTCAAGCTGGCCAACATGGTCACCCAGATCGACGCGGCCCGACTGCTCATCTGGCGTGCGGCATGGCTGGCGCGCAACGGTGGCTTCAAGAACGCAGAGGGTTCGCAGAGCAAGTACTTCGCCTCCGAGATGTCGGTGAAGGTGACCGAGGAGGCCATCCAGATCCTCGGCGGCTACGGCTACACCCGTGAGTACGACGTGGAGCGCATGCACCGCGACGCCAAGATTCACACCATCTTCGAGGGCACCTCGGAGATCCAGCAGCTGGTGATCGCCCGCGCAATCTCCGGCCTGCGCGTGGAGTAACCGTCCACAAACGTATGGGCACGCCGTCGCAAGGTGCGCCCACATAGTTTTCGGTCGGTGGACCGTCATGCAGCACGTGCAATCGATGTGCTCGGTCTGCTCACCATCACTGCGTACGGCTCGTGGTTCTATGGGTGCGGCGTTCTGGTGCAGGACATGTCGGCCGACCTCGGCGTCGGGGTCGGTGTGCTCGCTGCCGTGTACGGCGCGGCCACGCTCGTCGGTGGCGTGGCAGCCGTCGTGGTGGGAAGGGTGCTCGACCGGCGCGGCCCATCTTCACCCGCCGGCGCCGCCGCGACGCCTGACCCTCGCGCCCTTGACGCCTCTTTGTGGCATCGGGGCTAGTCTCGGGCCGTCGGGCAGGCCGACGGGAAGCAGGGGGACATGGCTTTCGTGACGTGCAGCGGTCTGAGCAAGACCTACACAGTCGGCGGCGAGGAGGTGAAGGCCCTCGACAACGTGTCGCTCACGGTGGAGAAGGGTGACTTCATCGCCATCTGCGGCCCGTCCGGCTCCGGCAAGTCCACGCTTGCGAACGTCATCGGCGGGCTCGACCAGCCGGACGCGGGCAGCGTCGTGGTGGACGGTGTCGACCTCGCGACGGCGAAGGACAAGGAACTGTCCGAGTACCGCAACCGGAACATCGGGTTCGTCTTCCAGTCCTTCAACCTCCAGGCCCATGAGTCGGCCCTCGAGAACGTGATCTCGCCACTCGTGATCGGCGGTGTGGGGAAGAAGAAGGAGCGGCAGGAGAAGGGTCTGAAGGCACTCGAGCGCGTGGGTCTCGCCGACAGGGCAAAGCACAAGCCCACCGAGCTGTCCGGTGGACAGCGCCAGCGGGTCGCCATCGCCCGCGCACTGGTGAACGACCCGCAGTTGATCATCGCGGACGAGCCGACCGGCAACCTCGACTCCACCCGTGGTGCCGACGTGATCTCGGAACTGGAGCGGCTGAACGGGGAGGGCATCACTCTCATCGTCATCACCCACGACCCGAACGTCGCGAACAGGGCGAAGCGGGTGCTCGACATCAAGGACGGCAAGATCAGCGAGAGGGCGGGTGCACGGTGAAGTTCAAGGACAAGTTCCGCACGGGGTGGAGGAACCTCAGCCGGCAGAAGCTGCGCACCTCGCTCACCATTTTTGCGATTGTCATCGGTGCGGTGAGCGTGACGGTGATGCTCTCGCTCGTCACGAGCGCACAGGGATTTCTCATGTCGAGCGCAGAGAAGACCGGGATGGACAAGCGGGTCATCGTCACCGGTACCGCCGGTCTCGACTACCGGGAGTCCACCTGGAACTGGCCGGACGGCTCGGGGAAGAAGATCGACGAGTCGGTGCTGAAGGAAGTGTCGGCGCTGCCCGAGATCAACTCGGCGAGCCTCTACACCCAGGTCCAGGTGATGCGCAGCTTCACCGTTGACGGCAAGTCCATGGACTTCAAGAACCTGATGTTCGACGCCTACACACCGAACGGCACCGTCCGCCACATCATGGTCGCGGGCGAGGAACTCTCCGAAGCGACCGCAGGCAAGGGTGTCCTCATGACCTCGGGTCTCGCGAACGACCTCGGATTCAAGGGCCGTGAGGCCGAGCTCGTGGGCAAGGAGATCTCGTTCGCGTTCCGCAACGACTACGGCCCGCCGGAATCGGCCAAGCCCGACGAGAAGGGGACGATCGTCGGAGTGGTGCTCGGCGAGGGCGGCGACGGGTTCAGCGTGGACATCGGCTGGGCCGCGAAGATGGACACCTTCACGTGGGAGGAGCAGTCCGGCCCGAACGGCGAGACCCAGACCCGCACGGAGAGCAACATCGCGCGCAACGGCTACTCGTCCGTATGGCTCGACCTGAAGGACAAGGACACCGCCGAGGCCGTGGTCGCGAAGATCGAGGGCATGGGCTACGGCGCGGCCGCCGGTCAGGAGGAGGTCGACGCCCAGGCGACGGCGTTCACCATCATCGGTGCGGTGCTCGGCGGCATCGGCGGCATTGCCCTCCTCGTGGCGGCCATCGGCGTCATCAACACGATGGTGATGGCCACCCTGGAGCGCACCCGCGAGATCGGCATCATGCGTGCAATCGGCGCCACGAAGCGCACGGTCCGCACACTGTTCACCGTGGAGGCGGGCGTGCTCGGCTTCATGGGCGGGGTGTTCGGCGTGGCGATCAGCTTCGGCGTTGCCGTGGGGCTGAACCAGGTGCTCAACAAACAGCTCGCCGACAGCGGAATCACCGACCGAAACATCGTGTCCGTGCCGCCGCACATCGCGCTCATCGTGCTCGCTGCCACCACGCTGATCGGCATGCTCGCGGGCAGGCTCCCGGCGCGCCGTGCCGCGAACCTCGACCCGGTCGAGGCACTCCGCTACGAGTGACCTGACCGACCGCACGCACAGATGCCGCTACCGTCCTCGATCTTCTCGGCGAGGTTCGGCGACCTCGACCTGAGGGTGGTGTCGGGGGAGTGGCCCGACGGGCTCCACGGCGAGATGTTCGTGAGCGCGCCCGTGGTGGACGCGCGCCTGAACTACCAGTTGTTCGGGTTCGGCGCGATGATGCGCATCGCGATGCGCAAGGGCACCCACGGCGCCCCTGCCGACCGGGTGGCACTGCGCGTTCGCACGCTCGACACCCCGGTGCAGCGCATCCATGCCCGCGCAGGCGGCAGGTTCAACGGAGGCCTGCTCGGGCTCGAGTCGCCGTACGGGCACGCGAACATGGCGAACACCGCGCCGCTCGGGTGGGGCGGCCGGCTCTTCGCAACGTGGGACGTGGGCAGGCCCGTGGAGGTCGACCCGGTCACGCTCGGGTTCCTCGGTGAGGTGGGCAGTGCGGAGAGCTGGGGAGGCGACTCCTTCCGCGCACGCAAGGTGCTGCCGCAGGTGTTCTCCACCGCGCACCCGATCGTGGACCACGGCCGCGACTGCATGTGGACCGTGAAACTCGCGCTCACCGCGTCGGGGATGGAACCGCAGGTCGTGCGTTACGACGGGACCGGCTCGCGGGTCACGATGTGGCCGGTGTCCGGCGCCACCGTGGTCGGGTCGATGCACACGATCTCCCAGACTCGCGACTGGCTCGTGCTCGCCGACTCAGGGAACTTCAAGGCCGACATGAACGAGATCCTCGGCGGCGAGCGCACCGTCACCGTGGACCAGCGCGTGCCCGTGTACTTCGTGCGCAAGGAAGCGCTCGAGTCGACGCCCGCGGGCCAGCCGGTGCCGTTCGTGCGGGCCGAGTTCGGGCCCACCACCGGCCATTACTACGCGCAGTGGGACGACTCCGAGGGCGTGAAGGTGCTGTTCGAGCACCTCGACCTCACCGACCTCGGCTACCGCATCGTTGCCGGTGACGTGGACGCGCACGGCCGGCCCGTGGACCCGCGCCACGTCGGCATGTACCAGATGGCGATGGCACCCCAGACGGTGTCGGAGATGACGTTCGACCCCGAGAAGGGGACCGTTCGAGTCACCGCGAGCTTCCGCGAGGAGTGGACGTGGAACCTGCAGCTCTCCGCGATGGACTGGTCGCCCGAGGGGCTCGACTCACCGGAACTGCACCACGTGGTGTTCCAGGGCCGTCATCCCGAGGTGCTCGCGCGTCGCGTTCTCGACGTGTACCGCGACAGGATCGACCCGACAGCCGTGTCCGGTGGGGAACAGGGCGCCCGTCTCGTCACGCTGCGCCGCGGTGACCTCAGCGCGTCGTCGGTGTGGGAGTTCCCCTCGCTCGGCGACCTGCCGAGTTCGCCGGTGTTCGTGCAGCGACGCGGCGGACGGCCCGGCGGCGGTGACGGATGGGTGGTGGTGCCCGTGCTCTCCGACGACGGCTTCAGGATGGAGTGCTTCGACGCCGCCGACGTGTCCGCAGGGCCCGTGGGTGTGCTCGCAGGGCCGAACCGCGAGCAGGTTCCGTTCATCCTCCACGCCATCTGGATGGAGTCACCCGAGGCACCGCGTGACGCGGACCGGCTGAGGTTCGCGGACGACATCGACCCTGCCGCGCTCGACGCGCTCGAGGATGCCGACCGCCGTGTGGTGCTCGAGGTGGCCGACGAACTCGCCTCGGCCTGACCGTTCCCTTCGGGTCAGGCGAAGAAGCCGCGTACCGCGTCCGCCATCTTCTGGCGGTACGGCTCGCCCGACAGCACCACGCCCGCCATGGAGATGGAGGTATGGGTGTGGCCGCCGGCGCGGATGTGGTGCACCTTCACGCCGGCCTTCGCGAGCGCTTCGGCATACGCATCGCCCTCGTCGCGCAATGGGTCGAACTGCGCCGTGACGATCGTGGTGGGCGGGAGCCCCTCCAGCGAGGACGCAAGAAGCGGGGAGGCCTTCGGATCCCTGCGCTGTGAATTGTCGGCGTAGTGGCCCCAGAACCAGTCCATGAGCGCCTTGGTGAGCACGTAGCCCTCGGCGTTCTGCCTCATCGACGGGTACTCGCGCGAACCGTCGGTGACCGGCGTGAGCAGGAGCTGGCCGCGCAGCGCGGGGCCGCCGTTGTCGCGGGCCCACTGCGCCGCCACAGCGGCAACGTTGCCGCCGGCACTCCACCCCGCGACTGCGATGCGGGACGGGTCCCCGCCGAGCGGTGCGGCGTGGTCGGCAACCCACTTCAGCGCGGCGCACGCGTCGTCGGCGGCCGCGGGGAACGGTGCCTCGGGTGCGTGGCGGTAGTTCACGGACACGAACATCGCACCCGACTTTGCGACGAGGTCGCGGATCATCGGTTCGTCGCTCACGTGGTCGCCGATCACCCAGCCGCCGCCGTGGAAGTACACCACCACGGGGTGCGGGCCCTTCGATGCGGGCCTGTAGAGCCTCCACTGCAGGTCGGACCCGTCCGCGGCGGGGAGGGTGCCGTCCACCATCTCGCCGACTTCCGGCCCCGGGGGCCGTGCCCCGCTGCTCATCGTCATGAACTCGCGCGCACCCTCGGGTGACATCGACTCGAGCGGGGGAAGACCGAGCTGGGCCATCATGTCGAGCACGATGAACACGTCAGGCTGCAGCTCGCGCACGATGCCGTCGTTGCACACGCGTCCGTTCGCACCTGCGAGGTCGAAGCCGAGGTAGCCCTTCTCCACCACCTCGTTGCACACGCGGCGGTAGCCGTCGACGCCGCCAAGGTAGGGGAGCATCACGCGCGGCTTTCCGGGCACGTTCGCGCCCATGTACCAGGAGTTGGTGTCCTTCATCAGCGAGATGTTCGCGAAGTCGGAGCCGTGGCGCACCCAACCGTCCTCGGCGGTGTCGGTGGGTTCGATCGTGTCCCAGCCGTTGTCGCGCATGTGCACGAGGGTGTCGGTGACCCAGTCGACGTGCTGCTCGATCGAGACCATCATGTTGGAGAGCACGCTCGGGCTGCCCGGCCCCGTGATCATGAACAGGTTGGGGAAGTCCTTCGTCATGAGGCCGAGGTACTGCAGCGGCCCGTGCTCCCACTTCTTCTTCAGGGTCAGCCCGCGGCGGCCGGTGATGTCGACACCCACAATCGCGCCGGTCATCGCGTCGAAGCCGGTGGCGTACACGATGTCGTCGAACTCCACGTTCTCGCCCGCGAACTCGATGCCCTTCTCGTTGATGGTGGAGATGGGGCTCGTGTTGAGGTCGACCAGCCGCACGTGGGGCTTGTTGTACGTCTCGAAGTAGTTGGTGTCGAGGCAGGGCCGCTTCGTGCCGAAGGGGTAGGTCTTCGGGCAGAGCAGCTCGGCCGTGCGGGGGTCCTTCACCGTCGAGCGGATCCTCTCGCGGATCATCTCCGAGACGATGTCGTTTGCCTCGCGGTTGGATGCCTGGTCCATGAAGATGCCGAGGATGGAGAACAGCTCGCCGCGGTTCCATGCCGCGTCGAACATCTCGCGCCGCTCGTCGGGTGCTGTGAGGAGCGCCGACGCCGTGCTCGGGGCGAGCGGCACGCCGCCGCGGCTCCACCGCGCCGCCTCGCGGTACGCGTCGCGGTCGGCACGGAGCGGCGCCTTGCGGTCCTCCGACACCGGGCCGTTGAACGCGGGCACCGAGAAGTTCGGTGTGCGCTGGAACACGGTGACCTGCAGCGCCTCCTCCGCGATGAGCGGGATCGACTGGATGCCCGATGACCCGGTGCCGATCACCGCGACACGGCGGCCCGTGAAGTCCACCTTCTCGTGCGGCCAGCGGCCGGTGACGAACACCCGACCCGAGAAACGGTCGGTGCCGGGGATGTCGGGGTCCTTGGGCACCGAGAGGCACCCGGTTGCCATCACGTAGTGGCGGCACGAGATCGACTCCCCGCCGTCGGTGGTGACGTTCCATCTGCGTGCGGTGTCGTCCCACACTGCGTTCGTCACCTTCGTGTCGAACGTGATGTGCGGGTACATGTCGTGCTTCCTCGCCACGAACTGCGCGTACGAGAGGATCTCGGGTTGGGTGGCGTACTTCTCCGACCATGTCCACTCGTGGTCGAGGTCGGGGTCCCACGAGAACGTGTAGTCGGTGGTGGGGATGTCGCAGCGGGCACCGGGGTAGCGGTTCCAGTACCAGGTGCCTCCGACGTCGCCGCCGGACTCCAGCACGCGGAACGAGAAACCCGCCTTCCGCAACGAATGCACCAGGTACAGGCCGGAGAAACCGGCTCCCACCACCACCACGTCAACGTCATTCGACCCGGCCATGCCGCACCCCCTCGCACACCCGGCGCCACGCCGGGACCTGCCGGCGTCAGTCTCGCAGGCGGGGAGAAACGGTGTCTAGCCCGGGCCGGCGCGCCAGGGTGCGCCCCGGACCGGCCGCAGCGGGTACGTTTCCCGTGGGGGAAAACGCCATGAACGGTGACCAGATGATGAGGGCGCACTCGGCCTCGTTGCCGTGCCCCACGTTCGAGAACCCGGCGTTCGTCAGCCCGCCTGTGCTGGGCTCCGCGCGGGTCGCGATCGTGACGTCTGCTGCCATCCACTCTGCCGACGACGAGGGGTTCTCCGCCGGTGACACGGGGTTCCGGACCATCGCGAGAGAACGCCGGGACCTGGTGATGGGCCACTGGAGCCCGAACTTCGATCACGTGGGAATGAAGCTCGATCTGAACGTGGTGTACCCGATCGACCGTCTGGAGGAACTGGCTGCCGACGGTGTGATCGGCTCGGTGGCGCCGCGGCACCTCTCGTTCGCCGGGAACCAGCCCGACGACGTGTCGACCATCCGTCACGACTCCGGTCCGCGCGCGGCCGCGTTGCTGCGCGAGGACGGTGTCGACGTGGTGTTGCTCACGCCCGTTTGACCGCTCTGCACGCGCACCGTGAGTGTGCTCGCGCATGTGTTCGAGGCGGCAGGCATCGCCACCGTCGTGCTGTCATCCGTGAGGGAGATGGCCGAGAAGACGGCACCGCCCCGTGCCCTCCACTGTGAGTTCCCGCTGGGCCGGCCCCTCGGCAGGCCGAACGACCCTGCATTCCAGCATGATGTGATCGCCCGGGCGTTCGCCCTGTTGTCGGAGCCATCCGGGCCCGTGCTCGTCGATCACCCCGAGGTCATCGAGGCAGATACCGATGCGGTGGCATGCGCGCTGCCACCCAGGTTCGACCCCGGCCTGCCGCCGTGTGTCGACGAGGCGAGAGGGCTGCGGAAGGCATACGAACGCACGTTGGCACGTCGGGGAGTCACCGATGTCGGCCGCAGCATCAGCGCGGACGGTGTCGAGGGTGCGCTCGCGATGCTCGACCGCATCGCCCACGGCGAGGACTGGACGTCGGTGGGGATCCCGGGCAACAACACCACCGCGTTGTGCCATGACATCAGTGCGTACTACGAGGAGGCCGCGCTCGAGCTGGTGGAGGGACCTCCGCCGGGCGGTCGCGCGATGGAGGACTGGTTCTTCACCCGCACCGAGGCCGGGCGCACCGTGCTGGCCGCACGTGCGGCAATCAGGGATGCCGGGGCCAAGTTTCCCGTGTGGTTCTACATGACCCCCGGCAACCGCTGAAGTGCGGTGCCGGGGGCCACGCTGACCTGCCCGATCAGGCGTCGACGAACGCGTACGCGTGGACGAGGTTGCCGGCCTCGTCGGTGAGTGCGTGGGCGACGAGGTCGGCCTCCGCCACGTGGAACTCGGTGCCGAGACCGGTGCCGTCGGTGGTGGTGGCTGGGTGGGCCGCCACACGGGCGAGGAAGGCCTCCACGTCGGCCACGGTCGCACTGGCGTCGGAGTCGGTGCGGGACGTGTCGGCGTCGAGCACGGCGGTGCGCACGAGCGCCTCCCAGCTGGCGGCGAGGTCGGCGGTGCTGGTGAAGAGCTCGACCCCCACCACCTTGTCGCCGTAGGCGATGGCGATGCCGGTCTGGCCGTCCTGGACGCCCTTCTCCAGCAGCTCGTTCACGAGGGTGAACATCTCGCGGTCCTTCTCGACGTAGAGCTCGGCCTCGAGGTACAGCGAGGAGTCGCTGCTGAGGTGGCGCCTCGAGAGCTCCTCGGAGATGCTGTTCCACACCGCGCCCTGGTCGGAGTTCTTCGCACCGCGCGAGCGGATGCTGTTGTAGACGCCGCGCTCCTTGGCGATGCGGGCGCGGCGGCTCAGGTTGCGGCCGGAGTTGCGGAACATGCTGCCGCCGTGCCAGCGGCCGGCCTCCACGCACGAGACGGGGATGGTGATGGTGGCCCCGGCGGGCACCAGGATCGACACGTTCACGGTGCGGGTCTGGCGGCCGCCCTCGAGAACGCGCCCGGCAGGGATGAGCATCGGCACCGTGCCCGGGTTGTGCACCTGCAGCTGGGGCACCGTGGCGGTGGGGAGCTCGGACACCACCAGGGTGTCGTCGGCGATCTTCGCGTCGGTGGGCCGCTCGACGGGGAGCGACAGCGGGAAGACCGACATGCCCTTGCGGCGGATGGGCTCGTGGACCTTGGTGTTCTTTAGTGTCTGGATGGTCATGGTGTGTGCCTCATTTCTGTGTGTTCGTGACCTGTGGTGCGGGCTCCTTGCGGCCCGGGGGGAACGTACGGCAGGGGTGTGTCGTATTTAGTTCAGGTGTCCTAAACCAGAAGTGTGGCGGGCTTATTCCCGTCCCTGGGGGCGGTTTCCTGCCAACATGGCGCCATGAACGGCCCGTCCAGAGCCCCCGTTGACCCCAACAACCCTGCAGCCGGCCAGCCGGCCGCCTTCGACCAGTGCAGGGCCAGGTACGGCACGTTCGCGGAGTGTCCCCTGTGTGGTTCGGGGCTGATCCCCGAGCATGCCCATTTCAAGTGCACCTCGTGCGGGTGGCGCGACAGTTGCTGCGACTGACCGCCGCCGTCCCGCGGCGAATACTGTCGGCCCCGTGGCAACGGAACTGACCGACGACCAGCGACAGGCACTGCGCACCCGCTACCGGGCGGAGCGCGACAAGCGCCTGCGGCCCGACGGCAACGAGCAGTACCAGGAGCCGTCGGGTCGTTTCGCGAACCTGATGGATGACACGTACACACCCGTGACGCCGCGTGATCCGCTGCACACCGACGTGAACGTGGTGATTGTGGGTGCCGGGTTCGCAGGTCTCGTCACTGCCGCGCGCCTGAAGCAGGCGGGCATCAGCGACGTGCGGCTGGTCGACAAGGCCGGCGACGTGGGCGGCGTGTGGTACTGGAACCGTTACCCCGGCGCGATGTGCGACACCGCTGCGATGATCTACCTCCCGTTGATGGAGGAGGTGGGCACGGTGCCGTCGGCCAAGTACGTGCCGGCCCCCGAGATACATGCACATGCGAGGCGCATCGCGGAGACGTTCGGGCTGTACGAGGACGCACTGCTGTCCACCGGGATCTCGTCGATCACCTGGAGGGACGAGGCCGGCCGTTACGAGGTGCGCACCGACAGGGGTGACGTGCTGATGGCGCGGTACGTGTGCATGGGCACGGGCCCTCTGCACCGCCCGAAACTGCCCGGCATCCCCGGTCTGCAGTCGTTCGCGGGGCATGCCTTCCACACCAGCAGGTGGGACTGGTCGTACACGGGCGGCGAGCCGGTGCGGGCCGAGATGACGAACCTGCGCGACAAGAGGGTGGGAATCATCGGCACCGGTGCCACGGCCGTGCAGTGCATCCCGCACCTGTCGCGCTGGGCCGGCGAGCTGTTCGTGTTCCAGCGCACACCGTCGGCCATCGACGAGCGCAACAACCACCCGATCGACCCCGAGTGGTTCGCATCGCTGGAGCCGGGCTGGCAACGCAAGTGGATGATGAACTTCACGGTGCTGCAGACCATGGGCTCCGCCGACGAGGACCTGGTGAAGGACGGCTGGACCGACATCTCGCAGCGAATCCGCGACCGGATGATCGCGTTGGTGCAGGCGGGCGGCACCCTCGGCCCCGAGACCCTGGTGCGGGCCTACGAAGACTCCGACGACGAGAAGATGTCGGAGATCCGCGCACGTGTGGACTCCATCATCGGGGATGCCGCAACCGCTGAGGCCCTGAAGCCCTGGTACCGCCAGCTGTGCAAGCGGCCGTGCTTCCACGACGAGTACCTGCAGTCGTTCAACAACCCGAACACGCACCTCGTCGACACCGACGGGAAGGGCGTGGAGCGAATCGACGAGACCGGTGTGTGGGTGAACGGTGTGCACCACCCGGTGGACGTGATGGTGATCGCGTCGGGGTTCGAGGTGGGCACCACGTACACGCGTCGCAGCGGCTACGACGTTGCCGGCCGCGACGGTCTGCTGCTGTCGGAGAAGTGGGCTGACGGGATGCGCAGCCTGCACGGCATGCACGTGCACGGTTTCCCGAACCTGTTCATCCTCGGGTTCTCGCAGGCGGCGAACCAGATCGCGAACGTGCCCCAGAACTACGTGGAGAACGGTCTCGC
>JBMUAQ010000025.1:0-22096 GCA_049454855.1 Ilumatobacteraceae bacterium | reverse complement strand
GCCGCTCCCCATCGATGCGCCACTGATGCCGGGTCGGCACAACTGACATCGGCCTGCACGAACCCGAGGGTCATCGATGTGTCGACGTGGCGCCGCCAGTCGTGTCCCGCGGGGTGCCACTCGTCCCACGGGTCCTGACGGTCGATCTCGAGGAACGTGCCGCCGTTGTCGGCCGGGTGCACCTGCATGCACCTGTACCCGTGGCTCTCGAAGTCGGTCACCACGCGCCAGCCCAGTCGGTCGATGATCGCGCGGTGGTGCGGCTGGTCGTCCGACTGGAAGATCAGCATGTAGCCACCGTCGCCGCCGCGCCGCTGCAGGTAGCGACCTGCCGTGGTGCCCTCCCGCACCGGGGCGACCACCTCCAGGAACTGTTCCCCCACGGGCATCACGGCGTTGTGCAGACCGAACGTGGCGACGCCGGGGTCCTCGAAGGCGGTGTGCAGCGAGAACACGTGCTCAAGGTGGCCGACCACTGTGTCGCGGTCGTGGGCGACGAGGCAGATCTGGCGGAGTCTCAGCACGCGGTCATCCTCGCACGGCGTCGGAGCGTGGTCGTCACGCGGGATCGCCGCGGAAGCGACGGCGGTTGGCGGCCACCCACCGGTACGCGGCACGCGCGACATGGATGATGCCGGGCAGCAGCATCACCCGACCGACGGGGGACCACGGCAGACCGGCATCGACGAGAACACGGGCCACGGCGTCGGCGCCGCCGAACGTGCGTCCCCGGGCGTCGACGTACTGCACCTCCGCGGCGCACTGTTCGGCGGTGAGGCCGAAGGCTGCGAGGTCGGCCGACTGGTAGGCGACGGTCTCGGGGTGGTTGCGGATGCGTGTGCGCATGATGCGCACCGACCGTCGGCAGAACCCGCACTCACCGTCGAAGAAAAGTGTTCCGCCTCGCACGCCGTCACCCTACGACTGATCGTCCCGAAACCTCCGAGAGTCATAGACTCTCAGAGGTGAGTCACCGCACACTTGCTGCCTCTATCGTTGCTGTGCTGTTGTGCCTCCTCGTGCTGCCCGGTTTCGTGCCCTGGGCGGAGGCCGCCGGCCCGGCCGATGGTCTCATTGCGTACTGGTCGTTTGACGACTCAGTGAACTTTGCGGTGCCCGACTCAGGCGGGAGCACTCTTTCCGCAAATGGTTCCCCCGCATGGACTGCATCAGGCAAGAACGGCGGCGGCCTGTCGCTCAATGGCAGCAGTTCATTGCGTGACCTCTCCTCGCCGGCGTGGATTCCCGTCGGCAACACGCACTACTCGGTGGCTGCATGGTTCAAGGCCTCCAACGTTGCGAGAGCGAACGGGATAATCGGTTGGGGGCAGTGGGGCGCCACCAACAAGGTCAGGGCACTGCGGACACTCGGCAGCGCCGGCGGCGGGTTCCGCCTCTACTGGTGGGGCAACGACCTCGACTGTTCGGCCGGGACATGCCCCATCACGACGAACGGATGGCACCATGTCGCTGCCACATGGGACGGAACCACCCGCAAGCTCTATCTCGACGGCGTTCTCAAGGTGCAGAACACTCCGGCTGCCGGGTCTGCGTCAGCCATCAACTTCAACATCGGTGTCACCAACAACAGCGAGTACTTCATCGGCACGCTCGACGATGTGGCTGTCTACAACCGTGGCATCTCCGCCGCAGAAGTCGTTGATCTCGTCGGCGGTCCGCCGGACGCGGCAACGACTTCAACAACCACGTCAACGACCACGACCACCACGTCCACCACAACGACGGTCCCGTCCACGACAACGTCCTCGACCACCACGGTGAGTCCGGGCACCGCACCGGCACCCGCACCGACCACCACTGCGCCGCCCGCACTCGAGATTGTCATTCAGCTTCCGACCACCACGACCGTCCCGCCCACTCCACAGACCAGTCCGTCCGCCGTGTCTGATTCCCCGGATGGACCGACGGTGTTGCTTCCGCCGGTGTCCCCACCGGGCGCAACGGCCGCACCGGCGTTGAGGTCTGTCTCCGGATCGACGACATCGACAGTGCCGCCGACCTCGACCACAGTCCCGCGGGGTGCAACCACCGTTCCGCCGCCGTCCATCCCGCGGGTTGTCACGGGCGGAGCCGCGGTGATGACCGGAGGAGTACGTTCCGAGGCCACGGTGTCGCGTGAGGACAACCAGATCGTGGTGCAGTCGGGAGGCATGAGAGCCACGTTCGGGAATGTGAACGCTGCGGGCGAGGTGCTTTCGCTGGACCCGGAAGGGAACATCCGGCTGGCGGCCGGCTCGCGCATCAGGATCCGGGCTTCGGGTTTCGAGCCGGGGTCGACCGTTGACGGCTGGCTGTTCTCCACGCCGATCAAGCTCGGGTCGTCGGTGGTGAGAGCTGACGGCACGGTGGACACCACCTTCGTCATTCCGGAGAACGCACCGGCCGGTGCCCACCGGGTGGCAATCGAGGCCCGCACAGCCGACGGGGAGAAGACCTCAATAGCTGTCGGTGTGATGCTCGGTGACTTCGAGAAGGAATCGAACATCGCGACGCGCCTGATTGTCGGTGCACTCCTCCTTGCCATCGTGCTCGCATTCCTGCTGCCCGCGGTGTCGCGTCGCAGACCGCGGGAGACCGACTGAACCGCTCGCTACCGTGGGGGCCGTGACCGACCACGAGTCGCCCCGCGAACTGGGCTACCGGATGCCCGCCGAATGGGACCCCCACATCGCCACGTGGATGCAGTTCCCCACGGCGAACTTCACGTTCGGCGAGGAGGGGTCGGAGTCCCTCGCATCATGCCGGGAGAAGTGGGCCGAGGTGGCGAACACGGTGTCGCGGTTCGAACCGGTGCTGATGGTGTGCCGTCCCGAGGACGTCGCGATCGCGCGCGACCTCCTGGGCGAGGGGGTGGAGATCCTCGCTGAGCCCATCGACGATGCATGGGCACGCGACAGCGGCCCCACGTTCCTTGTGGACGGCAACGGAGGCCTCGGCGCGGTGCACTGGACGTTCAACGCCTGGGGGAACGGCCGGTTCCTGTCGCACGGGAACGACGCCCGCATCGGAGGGGTGATCGCGCGGGCATCGGGGGCGCGGGTGTTCGCGTCCCCGATGGTGAACGAGGGCGGCGGCATCCACACCGACGGGAACGGCACTGTGATGGTGACGCGCACGGTGCAGCTCGACCCCGACCGCAACCCGGGGTGGACGCAGCAGCAGGTGGAGGACGAACTGTCGCGCACGCTCGGGGTGTCGAAGGTGATCTGGCTGGAACGCGGGCTCACGCGCGACTACGGCGAGTTCGGCACCAGCGGCCACGTGGACATACTTGCCACGTTCGCCGTCGACGGTTCGGTGCTGGTGCACGACCAGCGGGACCCGTCGCACCCCGACCATGCAGTGTCACGCGAGATTGTCGACGTTCTCTCTCGCTCGGTCGATGCGGCAGGGCAGCCACTGCGCGTGGTGCCGGTGCCGGCACCGCTCCGGGGCCACGATGACGGGGGTCCGGTGGACTGGAGCTACATCAACCACTACGTGTGCAATGGAGCGGTGATCATGTGCACGTTCGATGACCCGAACGATGACATTGCGGCGGGCATTCTCGCCGCGGCCTACCCGGGACGCGACATCGTGCGGGTTGATGCGCGCGCGGTGTTCGAGCGCGGCGGTGGCATCCACTGCATCACGCAGCAGGTGCCCGCGTACCGCTGACCGTCAGCTCTTGCCTTTCCAGGCGGGGCAGTGGCCGGACGACTTGTAGAAGCACCAGTCACACAGCTTCGTGACGTTGCAGTGGAAGTCCTCCGCGGCACATGCGGCGTCGAGGGCCTCCTTGGTCTCCACGATCGTGCCGGTGGCCACGATGAGACGCTCGGGTGTCACCTCGAGCTGGTGCACCACGGGCTCCGACAGGTACAGCAACTGGACGTGCGAGGCGTCCTCGTCCTCGGATGCCTTCAGCATGAGTGCGTACGCGAGGAGCTGGAAGAACTGGTCGTCCTGCGACTTGAACCTCGGGTTCGGCACCTTGCCGGTCTTGTAGTCGGAGATGACGATGCCGTTGTCGCCGAACGTGAAACGGTCGATGAACCCCTTCATGGCGACGCCCTCGACCACCGTGTTGACCTCGTGCTCCATGCCGTCGAGCTCCGTTGTGGCGGGGTTCTCGAGGCGGAAGATGTTCCGCACGTTGTCGAAGGCCTGCTTCATGAAGTCGTTCACGGAGCCCTTCGGGTTCTCGAGCGCCTCCACCTTCGCTTTCCAGCCGTTTCCGTCCCAGCACTGCCGTGCGAACTTCTTGGCACCCTCCTCGGTGCGCTCGGAGGCGTCGGCCTTGTACATGGTCTCGAGAACCTCGTGCACGAAGGTGCCGAGGTGCAGGTGCCACTGCGGGGGCTCCTGGATCCGCTCGATGCGGGACAGGAAGAACTTCTGCGGGCAGTCGCGGAACGTGTTGATGGAGGAGGGGGAGAGGTACTCGGGCGGGGTGATCACGGGACAAGTCTCACAGACGGGTGTGCCCGGCCCGTGCAGGCGCCTGGTTCAGCCCAGGAGGGCGGAGGCGTACTTCTCCAGCAGGTGCGCGGGGCCGCCCACCAGGAACGAGGTGATGCAGGTCTCGCGCCAGCGTGCCGACTCGTCACGGATCTTGTCGAGGGGGCCCACGAGCGCGACGTCCTCCACCATGGCGAGCGGGATGGCCGCGGCTGCCTCGGCCTTCTTGCCTGCCAGGTAGAGGTTCTGCACGTTCTCGGCGACGTCCTCCCAGCCCATGCGGGCGAACACGTCGAAGTGGAAGTTGGTGTCGCGGGCACCCATGCCGCCGGCGTACAGCGCCAGCATCGGCCGCACCATGTCGGCGCACTTCTCCACGTCGTCACCGGGCACCACGGTCATCGGCACCGCAACCTCGAAGCGGTCAGCCTTGCCGGCCTCCCCGCTGCGCGTGAAACCCTCCTCGAGGCATCTGCGGTACCAGGCGTCCTCCTTCGGCGAGAAGAACAGCGGCAGCCAGCCGTCGCAGATCTCCGCGGCGAGCGCGACGTTCTTCGGCCCTTCCGCGCCGAGCCAGATCGGTATCTCGGTGCGGAACGGATGGATGGTGCTCTTCAGCGGCTTGCCGAGTCCGGTGCCCTCCTTGAACGGCATGTCGTAGAACTCTCCGTGGAACTCCACCGGCCGGTCACGGCGCACGATCTCGCGGATGATCTGCACGTACTCGCGGGTGCGCGCCAGTGGCTTCGGGTACGGCCTGCCGTACCAGCCCTCCACCACCTGCGGGCCCGACGCGCCGAGACCGAGGATGAAGCGCCCGCCCGAGAGATGGTCCATCGTCATGGCCGCCATCGCGGTGGCGGCGGGCGTGCGCGCGCTCATCTGGATGATCGACGTGCCGAGCCGGATGCGCTCGGTGTGCGAGCCCCACCATGCAAGAGGGGAGAGCGCGTCGCTGCCGTATGCCTCGGCGGTCCATGCGCTGTCGAAGCCGAGACGCTCCGCCTCCTTGATGGCCTCCAGGGCTCCCGCGGGCGGGCCGCTTCCCCAGTAACCGGCCGAGTACCCGAGCGTCACGTTCTTCTTCGCCATGCGCGAACACTACGCCACCGTCGCGGCCTCCTAGCCTGACGGCGTGCCCGCCGAACCCGCCGCGAGACCGTTCGGTGTGATCGAGGGTTTCTACGGCGACCCGTGGTCGCTGGCGGAGCGTCTGTCATGCATCGATGCGCTCGCATCGTGGGGTGCGAACACGTACGTGTGGGCACCGAAGAGCGAACCGCGCCACCGTGACGAATGGGCGGCGCCGTTCACCTCCGCCGAGATCGAGGGCTTCGCCGAGATGGCCCGCCGCGACCGCAGGGTGCAGGTGTCGGTGGGTCTCACGCCCGGGGACGGGGCAACGGTCCCCGACGTCGTCGACAAACTGTCCCCGGCCCTGGCCGTCACCGACGGCCCCGTGACTGTCTGCTTCGACGACCTGCCCGCGCTCGAGGCCGCCGACCATCACCGCGAACTCGTGAACGGTGTCGTCGCCGCGACGAAACGACCCGTGTGGCTGGTGCCCACCCACTACGCCGGCACGGTCGGCTCTCCGTACCTGGAGCGGCTGCACGACGGTCTCGTCCCCGCGGTGTCGGTGATGTGGACGGGGCGGCACGTGGTCACACCGACGGTCACCGAACGGGACATCGCCGCGCGCACTGCAGTGTGCGGCGGACGTCCACCGCTCGTGTGGGACAACGTGCCGGTGAACGACGCGATGATGAGCGGGCACCTGCACATCGGCCCGTTCGTCGGGCGCGACCCCGGAGCCGCGGGAGTGAGCGCGGGTTGGCTGCTGAACCCGATGATGTCGATGCGGGCGTCGTTGCCCACCATCCGTTCCGCGTGCGCGTGGTGGCGCGGCGAGGATGCACTCGCGGCATGGCACGAGGAAGCCGTCGCGCAGGATCTCCTTCTGCTGGCCCAGGCCACCGCATACCCGGGCGACATGCACTGGCCCGGTGACCAACCATCGACGGAATGGTTGGAGTCGGTGGCCGGGATGGCCGACACGGACGACCCCGATCTTGACCCCTGGGTTGTCGCCGCGCGACGGGGTGCAGTTGTCGCCCTTGCGGCCAGGAACGTGGTGGCGATGAACCGAGCCGAGACCGGTGTCGCCGTGAGGGCAGTGCAGGGTCTCGGCATGGTCGGACTGCGCGACTGGCTGCAGCTGCAGGCACGAACGTTGGGGGCGGGACCGCGCACCCGCCCCGTGTTCACACAGACGGCGGACGGTCGGTTCGCGATGGAGGCGGCATCGCTGGAGCTCACGGAATCCATCCCCGAACGGGAGGTGCGTGCGGCACTGGCGGCCATGGAACGTGCGGAGGATGACCGACCGTGACCCGCGCACTTGCCGCGGTCCTCTGGGACATGGACGGAACGTTGGTCGACACCGAGCCGTACTGGATCGCCGCCGAGTACGACATCGTCGAGTCGCACGGCGGAACGTGGAGCCACGAGCACGCGCTCGCACTCGTCGGCTCCGACCTGCTGGATTCCGGTGCGTACATCCGAGAGCACGGCAAGGTGCCGCGCACGCCGCACGAGATCGTGGAGATGCTCCTCGACAGGGTCGTCGCCGCGGTGCAGAAGGAGATCCCGTGGCGGCCGGGGGCGCGCGAGCTGCTGGAGGAGTGCCGGCTGTCGCCCGTGCCCACGGCACTCGTCACCATGTCCTGGCGGCGTTTCGCAGAGCCCGTGGTGGCCGCCCTGCCCACCGGTTCGTTCGACACCGTGGTGGTGGGCGACGACGTGGCGAACGGCAAGCCGCACCCCGAGCCGTACCTGCTCGCCGCACGGCGACTCGGCGTCGACCCCGCGCGTTGCCTGGCCATCGAGGACTCCCCGACGGGTGTCGCATCGGCGCTCGCCGCGGGCTGCACCGTGCTCGCGGTGCCGAACCACGTGGAGGTGCCCGCACACGACGGTGCGCGACTCGAGCGGCGCATGTCGCTCGCGGGTGTCTCCCACGCAGACCTTGCGGGGATGGTGTCCCCGCTCGGCTAGGAATGGGGCATGACACCGGAGACAGCACGCAAGACCTGGCGCACCGCCGAGCCGATCCACGCCTTCATCTACTTCCTTCCCGAGGCGAGCGAGGCATACGACGCGCTCGGCAGCATCGGCCCGCGCACCGGTTACTTCGCTTCGCGCTCCGCGGCGATGGGTGCGGTGCCGGCAGAGGTCGTGGTGTCCACGTTCTACAACTTCAACCCGCGCCTCGTGCACGACGCGATGACGAACGCATGGAGCGTGGCATCCCCGGCGACGTGGTGTGACACGCGGCTAGCCGCCGTGGACACCGGTCTGCGGCGTGCATGGAACGGTGCCGTCGACACGCCGCAGGTGCGCGAGCTCGCCGCCATCCTCACGATCGCCGCCGAGAAGGCATGCGCATCGCCCGAGGGGCGTCCGCTGTTTGCCGGTCACGCCTCGCTCGCCTGGCCCGACCAGCCGCACCTGCGCCTCTGGCTCGCCCAGACGCTGCTGCGCGAGTTCCGCGGTGACGGACACATCGCCGCGCTGGTGGGCGAGGGCCTCTCGGGTCTCGAGGCACTCATCACGCATGCCGGGTCGGGTGACGTGACCGCGAAGGTGCTCGCGTCGTCGCGGGCGTGGCCTCAGGCGGAGTGGGACGCCGGGGTCGACGGTCTCGTGTCGCGCGGCATCGTCGACCGCGACGGCAACCTCACCGATGCCGGACGTGCACAGCGCCAGCGCATCGAGGACCGCACCGACGAACTCGCCGTGGCGCCGTACGCCGCGCTCGGTGACGACGGGTGCGACCGTGCCCGCGAGCTCGCGCGCCCGCTGTCGAAGGCCATCGTCGACTCGGGGATGCTCGGCTTCCGCTGATACCGTCCCTGCATGCTGTCGCGGGGGGAAGCGGTGGCGGCTCTGACCGCGCCGGGTGAACATTTCGAACTTGTCGTGGCCCACATGCACGGCCTGCCGCGGCGTGTGTTCCGCAACGCGCACGTCTCGCTGCGGGAGCAGTGGCTGGAGACCGCCGCCCTCGGTGACCGCCCGTACCTCATCTACGGTGACGAGACCATCACGTTCGCCGATGCGCACCGCACGGTGAACGCGCTGGCGTCATGGCTGGCGGCGAACGGCGTGCGCAAGGGTGACCGCGTGGCCATCGGCATGCGCAACTACCCCGAGTTCGCCCTCGCGTTCTGGGCGGTGGAGTGCATCGGTGCGATCGTGGTGAGCCTGAACGCCTGGTGGGTCACCGAGGAGATGCGCTATGCCTTCGACGACTCCGGGGCGACGGTGGCAATTGTCGACGACGAACGTCTCGAACGGCTGCCTGCCGCGATGCGCGCGGAGTGCGGCATCCGGAAGGTGGTGGTGGCACGGGGCGACGCATCGGACGGCGCGGTGACGTGGGCCGAAGCCACGGCCGACCGCAACGCCGCACTGCCCGACGCCGCCATCGAGCCTGATGACGATGCCACCATCTTCTACACCTCCGGTACCACGGGCTTCCCGAAAGGTGCAATCGGTTCGCACCGCAACTACGTGACCAACAACTGGAACGCTCGCTTCAGCGCGGCGCTCGCCGCGACCATCGCCGGTGCGCCCAACATCCCGCTCGTGCCGGCGCCGGCCGTGTCGCTGTCCACCTTCCCGTTCTTCCACATCGCCGGGCTGTGCGGGATGATCAACCAGACGGTGTTCGGCGGGACCATCGTGAGCCAGTTCAAGTGGGACGCAGGTGAGGCCCTCAGGCTCATCGAGAAGCACCGCATCTCGCAGGTGGGCGGCGTTCCCACGGTGGTGCGCTCGCTCCTCGAGCACCCCGACCGCGACAACCACGACCTCTCGTCGATCACATCGATCGGCCAGGGCGGCGCCCCGCCGTCACCGGACACCATCCTGCGGATCGGCAAGGACTTCGCCGGCAAGGTGTCACCGGGCAACGGTTACGGCCTCACCGAGACCACCGCCGGCTGCATCGCGATCGCGGGCCCGGCATACCTGCAGCGCCCCGACTCCTCGGGTCTTCCCGCCGTCGGCACCGACGTGAAGATCGCTGACGACGACGGCACCGAGCTGCCGCGCGGCCAGGTGGGCGAGGTGTGGGTGTCAGGGCCGAACAACGTGCGCGGTTACTGGAACAAGCCGGAGGCCACCGCGAAGGCGTTCGTGGGGGAGTGGTTCCGAACCGGTGACGCGGGCTACATGGACGACGAGGGCTACGTGTACGTGGTGGACCGCATCAAGGACATGGTGCTGCGCGGCGGCGAGAACGTGTACTGCGTGGAGGTGGAGTCCGCGCTCTTCGAGCACGACGCGGTGCACGACTGCTCCGTCATCGGCCTGCCCCACGACAAGCTGGGCGAGGAGGTCGCCGCCGTGATCGTGGCCGCCGAGGGCCACGGACCCGCCGACCAGGCGTCCGTCGTGGAGCACATGCGGGCACGTCTCGCACCGTTCAAGGTGCCGTCACAGTGGTTCTGGCGCACCGGGGAGATCCCGCGGAACGCCACCGGCAAGGTGCTGAAGAAGGACCTGCGGGACGAGTACTCGGGCAACGGGGGGAAGAAATGACATCGGCGTTCGCGAACGGTTTCGGCGGAAGGGTCGCCGTGGTGACGGGTGGCGGCACGGGCATGGGCCGCGAGCTGGTGCTGCAGCTCACTGCAGACGGATGCGACGTTGCCACGTGCGACGTGATCAAGGAGAACCTCGACGAGACCGCGCGGCTCGTGGAGTCCTCGGGCAACAAGGGTGCCCTCCTCACCCACATCGCGGATGTCTCCGACGAGGCACAGGTGCTCGCGTTCCGTGATGCCGTGGCGCGGTGGCGGCCGGCCGTGAACCTGCTGTTCAACAACGCGGGGATCGGCGGCGGGGGCAGCTTCATCCACGACTCGCGCGAGGGGTGGGAGCGCACGTTCGGCGTGTGCTTCTGGGGCGTGTACTACAACTGCCGCGCGTTCCTCGACCTCGTCCTCGCGGCCGATGCCGGCCACATCATCAACACCAGTTCGGTGAACGGCTTCTGGGCCACGATCGGCCCGAACGTGTCGCACACCTCCTACAGCGCGGCGAAGTTCGCCGTGAAGGGGTTCACCGAGGCACTCATCACCGACCTGCGGCTGAACGCACCCCACGTGAAGGCGTCGGTGGTGATGCCCGGCCACATCGGCACCTCCATCGTCATCAACTCGGGGAAGATCCAGGGTGCCGACCCGAAGGAGATGTCGGCCGACCAGCTGGACGTCGTGCGCCAGCGCCTCTCGCGGCAGATGAGGATCGACCTCTCGTCGGTGAGCGACGAGGACATCCGTGTCGGTCTCATCGCCCAGCAGGAGGGCTTCCGCGACAACGCGCCGGTCACCGCTGCCGAGGCTGCGGAGGTCATCCTCGCCGGTGTCCGCAACGGTGAGTGGCGCATCCTCGTGGGTGAGGACGCAAAGGTGCTGGACGAGGAGGTGAGGAAGAACCCTTGGGATGCGTACGAGCCGTCGTTCGTCGATGTGCTGCACGCGCGCGGGCAGTTCCTGAACCTCGTGCGACCGGCCGAACCGCAGGAGGGATGACCATGGCAGAGCTGAACGGGCACGTGAAGGCCGGTTTCGAGGGCGTCGCCGATGCCTTCCTCGCGAACTTCAAGGACGACGGTTTCGAGGTGGGCGCATCAGTTGCGGTCGTCCACCGCGGCGAGACCGTGGTCGACATCTGGGCCGGCCACACCGACGAGACACGCACCACTCCGTGGCAGCGCGACACCATCACCAACGTCTGGTCGAGCACCAAGACGATGATGTTCCTGGTGCTGCTGGAGCTGGCCGACCGCGGCGCGCTCTCGCTGGATGACCCCGTGCACGTGCACTGGCCCGAGTTCGCGGCGAACGGGAAGAAGGACGTGAAGGTTGTGCACCTCATGGCGCACACCGCCGGTCTGCCCGGCTGGGACCGCCCGATGGCACCCGACGACCTGTACGACCACCAGCTGTGCGCGGATGCACTCGCCGCGCAGGCACCGTGGTGGGACCCCGGCACCGCCAGCGGCTACCACGCGATCTCCCAGGGCTATCTCATCGGCGAGGTGGTCCGACGGGTCACGGGGATGACGCTCGGCAACTACTTCCGCACCACGTTCGCCGAGCCGCTCGGCGCCGACTTCCACATCGGAACACCTGCCTCCTGTGACCCGCGCATCTCGAACGTGATCCCCCCGGAGCCGCTCGCCCTGGCCGGCGCCGACCCCGCATCGATTGCGGTGCGCACGTTCTCGAACCCGTTGCTGGACGCGAAGCAGTCATGGACCACCGGTTGGCGGCGGTGCGAGAGCGCGGCGGCGAACGGGCACGGCAACGCACGGTCGCTGGCGCTCGTGCAGTCCATCGTGTCGCACGACGGCGAGGCCGGCGGCCGGCGTTTCATGGGCAAGGGTGCCGCGGACCGCATCTTCCGCGTGGAGTCCGATGGCATCGACCTGTGTCTCGGCATGCCCGCGCGGTTCGGTGCCGGGTACGGCCTGAACAGCGAGAACATGCCGATCAGCCCCAACCCGCGCGCGTGCTTCTGGGGCGGCTGGGGCGGTTCGCTCATCGTGAACGACCTCGACGCGGAGCTCACCTTCGCGTACGTGATGAACCGCATGGGTTCGGGCACCGTGGGTGACATGCGCTCGGCGGGCCCGTTGATGGCCACGTACGGCGCTATCGGCTGAACCGAACCGTCACGATCTCGAACGGCGCGAGGTCGAGTTCCCAAGTGCCGGTGCCGGCATCCCGTGCCGGCACGTTCCCGGTCGGGTCCTCGAGTGCGTCGCAGTACGACGCCCGTGTCGCGTGGGGCACCTCCAGTGCCAGTCGTGAGCGGCCGCCCGCGGACTCCCATGCGCGCACGACAAGGTCACCCGAGCCGTCGTCGGCCGGCTTGACCGCACTGATCATCACCGAGCCCTGCTCCACGATGCGCAGCGGAGCGGGAGGCAGCGACGGTGTGCCGCGCACGACGCGCGGCGGGTTCAGGATCTGCTCGGCACGGAACTCGAGGTTCCCCGCGGCCGGGTCCCCCGTGATTCCCGTGACCGACCACGAGAGGTGCTGTGTGCCCCGGTCGGCGAGCGGGTCGGGGAACTTCGGGGAGCGCAGCACGGTGAGCTGCAGGCTGTTGCCGCGCACGTCCCAGCCCCGCGGGCCGTCCGCCACCACCGCCACGCCGAAGCGGGGCTCGTGCACGGCCACCCAGCGGTGCGCGCACACCTCGAAGCGGGCGAGGTCCCACGTGGTGTTCGTGTGCCTCGGCCGGCGCACGTGTCCGAACTGAGTGCCGCACACGGCCTCGCGCGCGTGCACGTCGACGGGGAACCTCCACTGCAGGCGCCGTTCCTCCTCGTGCCAGTCGGCATCCACCTGCACGTCGATGCGGTCGGGCAGCAGGAGATAGCGCACGGTCCACGACGAAGCGGCCGTGGCATGCCTGCACTCCACCACGGTGCGCAGCGGGCCGCACTCGGTCACCACGGGTGCCGTCACGGCGGGGACACGTTCGGGCACGCGGTCGGCATCCGCCATGTCGATGTCCCAGTTGTCGTACTCGGCGGGGGTGTCGGCGCGCATCACGAACCCCGCGAGGTCGTCGGCGGGCATCACCTCGCGGCCCGCAACCACCATCGACACGATGTCGCCGGCACCGGAGAACGTGACGTCGGCGAACTGCGTGTGCACGCGGAGCACGTCCCCGGTCTGCTCGGTTGCGTTCGGGAAGTTCGTGACCGGCAGGCCGGCGGTGTCCACCGCGGAGAACGGCTCGATCTCTGCCCACAGTGCGCGTCCGTCCACCTCCACCACACCGCTCCACTGCTGCGGCAGATGGTTGACGAGGAAGGTCCCTCCGCCCGTGGGCCGCAGCATCGATGCGATCTCAGCCTCCGCCTCGGCGGCGACCGCGGCGAACTCAGTCTCCGCGTCCCGGTGCACCCACGCAATCGAGGAGCCGGGGATGATGTCGTGGAACTGCTGGGTGAGCACCCGCTGCCACCACCCGTCGATGCGGTCGGGACGCGTGCCGTTCGCGGCAGCCCATGTCTCCGCCTCGCGCAGCATTCGCTCGCACCTGCGGTTGCCCTGCTTGGTGCGCACCTGCGTGCTGTAGGTGCCGCGGTGCTTCTCGAAGTACATCTCCCCGTTCCACACCGGCGCGTCGGCGCCGTACTCGGCGATCGCACCGGCGAAGAACGTGTCGACCCTTCCCATCCGCACCTCCGGCACGGAGTCGATGCCGCCTGCCAGCCGGGCGCGCTCGATCATCTGCTGGGTGGGCCCGCCGCCGCCGTCACCGTGGCCGAACAGCACCAGTGACGACGATGCCCCGACATGGTCGGAGAAGTTGCGCTCGGCGAGGCGGAACTGCGACGGAGTGTTGATTGCGTTGTAGGTGTCGACGGGGCTGAAGTGGGTGAACACGGCCGATCCGTCGAGACCCTCCCACCAGAAACTGTGGTGCGGGAACCTGTTCGTCTCGTTCCAGCTCAGTTTCTGGGTGAAGAACCACTCCGCACCGGCGTGCGTGACGATCTGCGGGAGGCCTGCGGGGTACCCGAAGTCGTCGGGGAGGAACGCGCCGTTGCACGTGACCCCGAACCAGTCCCTGAACGCGCGCTGCCCCTGGGTCATCTGGCGCAGCAGGCTCTCGCCGTCGGGCAGGTTCAGGTCGGTCTCCACCCACATGCCGCCCACCGGTTCCCAGCGTCCCTCGGCAACGAACCTCTTCACCCTTGCGAAGATGTCGGGCGCGTCCTGTTCCACCCACGCGTAGTGCTGCGCCTGGCTGTGGCAGTAGACGAAGTCGGGGTTGCGCTCCAGCAGGTGCACCGCGTTCGCGAACGTGCGCACGGCCTTGCGCCGTGTCTCGCGCAGCGGCCACAGCCATGCGGTGTCGAGGTGGGCATGCCCGGTGGCCACGATGCGGTGTGCGCTTCCTGTCCCCGACAGCGCGGGCAACAGCGCGGCACGCGCGGCGCCGGCGGAGCCCACGGGGTCGTTCGTGTCGAGTGCGCGCGCGGCCGCATCGAGTGCCGCGAACAGCCTGGGCCTGCGCGGTGAATCCCCGGGTGTGTCCACGGTGAGGTCGATCACCGCGTGCAGTTCCGTCGCCAGTGCCTCTACGTCGGCATTGCACTGCACGAGAGCCGCGGTGCGCAGCACGTACAGCGGTGCCTGCGGGGCGGTGGACGGGTCACCCATCGGCGTTGGTCCGTAGCCGAACTCGTGCCCGGCGATGATCGGGGTGGCGGCAGCCTCCACCCACATCTCGACGGTGTCGCCCTCGTTGCGGGTGCCGAGGTCGACCGTGCGGCGGTCGGGCTGGATGGCATGCACGATGCGCCCGTCCATCCACGCCAACCCCTCGGTCTCGAAACCGTCGCCACGGCCGCGGAACCCGATGTCGACCAGTGCCCGCAGGGGCACACCCGCGAGGTGCGCGGGCACCGTTGTCGTCAGGCGGAACCATCGGCTGTGCCAGGGCAGCCCCCACCGCGTGCCGATGGAGAACGGCTCACGCGGGGCAGACAATGCCTCCGCGTACGGGACGGGATCGAACGTCTCCGCGGTGGCCTCGACGTCGAACGCGTGGTGGCCGGTGTGCACGAACGGCGCCACACGCTGGTCGAGCAGTCGCCGCGCGCGCTGCATCGCAGGAGCTGTGATGCGGTGTGCCATGTCCCCCCGGTTCGGTCGCGTCCCGTCGCGAGGCTAGACGGGGCGACCGCCCTGGAGGAACCGTGAGATGGCGCGTCCGACCGGGCGCAGGATGCCCCCCGGGCCGGTGTCATCGTCGAGGTCGTAGGGACTCACGGCACCGTGGCTCAGCTGGAGATCGGTGGCCCACTGCATCAGCAGACCCTGTGCGTCGTGCTGCAGGGTGAACGCATCCGGGCCGCGTCTCACCCAACGGTCCGTACCGTCGAGTTCGAAGCACACCACATCATCGCTCCACATGGTGTCGAGAACGTTGTCGAGCCACGCGCGGTGCTTCGGATGGTGCACGGGGACCAGCACCTCCACGCGCAGGTCGAGGTTGCGGGTCATCATGTCGGCGGAACCTATGAAGTACGCGGGCCCGTCTCCGGTGCCGTGCGCGAACCGGTAGATCCGTGAGTGCTCGAGGAAGCGCCCCAGCACGGAGCGGAACCTCACGTTGAGCCCATCGACCGAGGAAGCGCTCATCGAGCAGATTCCCCTCACGAGGACATCGATCCGGACGCCCTTGCCCGCGGCGGCGTGCAGTTCGCGGATTATCTCGTCGTCCACGAGTGAGTTGACCTTCAGGGAGATCCGCCCGAGCTCCCCGAGCTCGGCCTCGTTCCGGATCAACGACACGATGGTGCGTCTCAGGTCATGGGGGGCCGTAACCAGTTCGCGGAACGAGGGTGACCTGCTGAAGCCCGTGAGGTGATTGAAGAGGTTCGCGACGTCATCGGTGATGTCCTCGTCACATGTGAAGATCCCGATGTCCTCATACACGCGCGCGGTGGAGGAGTTGTAGTTGCCGGTGCCGATGTGTGCGTACCGGCGCAGCCCCGACTCCTCCTCACGTACCACGAGAATGCACTTCGCATGGGTCTTGAGACCCACCATCCCGTAGACCACGTGCGCACCGGCACGCTCGAGCTCCTTCGCCCACCGCACGTTCGTCTGCTCGTCGAAGCGGGCAGTGAGTTCCACGAGCGCCACGACCTGCACGCCCCGTTCCGCCGCAGCGATCAGGTTCCGTGCGATGGGGCTGTCGGAGGACGTGCGGTAGAGGGTTGCCTTGATGGCCCTCACCCTCGGGTCCTCCGCGGCCTGCCTGATGAACTCGTCGGTCGACGTGGAGAAGGACTCGTACGGATGGTGCACCATGAGTGCGCGGTGACGGATGACGCTGAAGAACGATTCTCCCCGTGCCTCTGCGGCCCACAGCCGTCCGGCGGTGACAGAGCGCCATTCCTCGTCGCGCAGGTCCGGCCGGTCGATCCTGTGCAGTTCCCAGAACTCCGAGCCGCTGACGAACCTGTCGTGGTGGTACACGTCGATCGGGTCGAGCTCGAGTTCCTCCAGCAACAGGTCGAGAACCCTCCTGTCGATGCCGTTCACCACCTCGAGACGCACCGCATTGCCGAAACGTCGCTTGCGAAGCTCCAGTTCGACGGCCTCGAGAAGGTCCTCGGCCTCCTCGGCATCGATGTCGAGGTCGGTGTTGCGGGTGACCCTGAAGACATGCGCCCGCGACACCTCCATCCCGGGGAAGAGAAGATGTATCCGCCCCGTGATCACTTCCTCGATGGGCACGTACCGTCCGTTGCCGACGTGGACGAACCTCTCGGTTCCCGGCACCTTGACCCGCGCGAAGCGTTCCTCGAGAGTCTCGGGGTCGCGGACCATGACGCCGATGCTGAGCGCGAGGTTCGAGATGTACGGGAACGGATGTGCAGGGTCGACGGCGAGAGGCGTGAGCATCGGCAGGATCCGTTGGGCGAACCACTCGTCGATGTACTGCTGCTCGGCCCGGTCGAGCTCCCCGGGAGTGCACAGGGCCACGCCCCGGCGGGACAGCTCGCCGAGCAGGTCGTCGAGGATGCGGTCACGGTGGAGGCACAGCTCAATCACCTTCGTACGGATGCTGTCGAGCGTCTCCGGTGCCGTCATGCCGTCGAAGCTGCGCCAGGACGAGCCGGCCTCCTGACGGTCGTGAAGTGCACCGACCCTCACCTGAAAGAACTCATCGAGATTCGACGAGAAGATCGCGACGAACTTCAACCGTTCGAGAAGGGGGATGGATGTCTCCTCGGCGAGACGCAAGACACGCGTGTTGAACTCCAGCCAACTAAGTTCGCGGTTCATGTGCAGCGAGCCCACGGTCACTGAAGGTACCGACGTGCGGGCCTGCCGTCAGCCGTTGGTTGCCCGTGTCCGGTCTTGTTCACCGCTCGTTTGCTCGGCGTTCAATTGCGGGGCGGGCCCCCGGCTGTGAGCGGGAACTCCGTGATCGCGGCTGTCGACGTCGGCACGAACAGTGTCCACATGGTCGTGGCCGTGGGCGACGAAGCCGGCTTCACGGTTCTTGCGGCCGAGAAGGAGGTGGTGCGCCTGGGGGAGGGCAGCAAGGGTCTCGACCACCTGTCCATGTCCGCAATCGACAGGGGCGTGTCGGCTCTCCGGCGGATGAAGCAGATTGCCGATGCCCACGGTGCGAGGGTGCGTGCCGTGGCCACCAGCGCGGTGCGGGAGGCCGACAATCGCGACGAGTTCATACGGGCGGTGAGACAGGCCACGGGCGTCAGGGTGGAGGTCATCAGCGGGGCCGAGGAGGCAAGGCTGATCCATCTCGGTGTGGGCAGGTCACTCGACATCCGGCGCGGTTCCGTGCTCGCGGTCGACATCGGCGGTGGATCGACCGAGTTCAGTCTCTCGGTGAACGGCAAGACAAGGATCGCCCAGAGCCTGAAGCTCGGCGCGGTGCGGATGACCGACTCATTCCTCGAGGGTGGCGAGGTGACCGAATCCGCGCTGAAGCGACTCCGCACTTCGGTGCGCTCGACCCTCGCGCCGCTCGCCCACGACATCAAGCGGGTCGGTTTCGACCGAGTCGTGGTGTCCTCCGGAACCACCGAGACGGTGGCGCGGATGGTGGCGGCCGCACGTGGTGGCCCGGTGCCGCTCACTTTCAACGGGTTCCGGTTCGATGATTCCGAGCTGCGGGACGTCGTTGACCTGGTGGCATCATGTCGCTCCACGCGTGAGCGCACGGGCCTCGCGGGTCTCGAGGCCAAGCGGGCCGACATCATCGTCGCCGGGGCCGTGATCCTCGACGAGATCTCCTCGATGGTCGGTGCGGAGGAGTTCGAGTACAGCGATTTTGCCCTCCGTGAGGGCGTGTTGATCGACACCGCCCAACGATGGGGTGTGATGGCGGAGGAGCCCGTGGATGCGGCCTTCGACAGCGTCAGACGACTCGCCGAACGGTGCTCCGTGGACCTCGAGCACTCCGAGCATGTTGCAGAGATCTCGGCGCGCATCCTCCGCGCCGTGTCGCGGCACTACGAGGTGGATCTGTCCCTCGAGCGGCTGCTCAGGGCGGCGGCACTGCTGGCGAACACCGGGAACGCCGTGTCGTACTCCCGGCACCACATGCACTCGTACTACATCATCCGGAACGCCGACCTGGTGGGGTTCAACGACGAGGAGATCGAGGTCATCGCGCTGTCCGCGCGCTACCACCGCAAGTCACCACCGAAGGAGTCCCACGAGGAGTTCGGCCGCCTCCCCGAGGACCGGCGCCATGACGTGGAGTTGATGGCGGCGGTGCTGCGCATCGCGACGGCACTCGACAGGTCACACGACCGGTGCATGCGCGAGATCTCCTCCAGTTCCCGCGACGGCAGGTTGGTCCTCTCCGTGAGGCACGCCTGCCGGAACCAGTCATCCGTCGACCTGAACATCACCACGGCACAGTCACGCACCGAGATGCTGTCTGATTATCTGGGTGACGAGGTGATCATCAGGGACGGTGGCCAGGCACAAGCCTGAGGCGTCTACGGCTCGACTATCGCGAAGCCGGGTGTGAACACGTCGAGGTTGCCGAAGATCGTGAGCAGCGCCGACGCATCACCCTGCACGGTGACCCTGCCCTCCTCGATCTCCTTCATGAACGTGGTCTCCTGGGTGATCACGTCGACCAGGGTGGACCGGTTGATCGTCACTGACACCGCGGCACCCTCGGCATGCCGACCGGGGGAGTGGTACAGCGTGCGGTTCGAGATGCCGAGTGTCCACTTCTCGTTCACGTCGGGGAACGTCCAGTTCGTCGCCAGCGAGACACCGCCCACGTTCTCCGCCTTGAGGCGCACCGAGATGGTGTCGAACACCTGCTCCACGGTCATCGCCACCAGCATCCCGCGCCGTTGGTTGACCGGCAGGTTGGGCGGGCCCTGCCGGAGCTCCTGCGCCCCCATGAGGTAGGCGTTGCGGAACGTCGAGGACTCCGCCTGGTAGCCGAGCTGCTCGAACGCGTCGGCCTGCAGCTCGCGCGCCGCAGTGTTCGACGGGTCGCTGAACACCACGTGCTGCAGCATCTCGCACACCCAGCGGTAGTCACCGCGCTCGAAGTAGCCGCGGGCGGTGTCGATCACCCTCTCGGCACCGCCCATGTCGGACACGTACCGCCTGCCCGCCTCGGTGGGCGTGTAGCGGTTGAGGTTCACGGGGTTGCCGTCGTAGTAGGAGAGGTAGCGCTGGTACACGGCCTTCGAGTTGTGGATGAGGTCGCCGTAGTAGCCGCGCGTGTGGTCGTTCGCCAGGAACTCCTCGGGGAGGCTGAGCGCCTCGGAGATCTCGGTGGGCGTGTACCCCTGGTTCGCGAGACGCATCGACTGGTCGTGCATCCACTTGTACATGTCCCGCTGGTTGGTGAGGAACCCGTTCAGGTCATCGTTGCCCCAGCGGGGCCAGTTGTGCGAGGTGAACAGCACCTCGGCGTCGCCGGCGAACATGTTCTTCGCCTCGTTGATGTACTTCGACCAGTTCAGCGAGTTGCGCACCAGCGCACCGCGGATCGGCACCAGGTTGTGCATGGTGTGGTTGCAGTTCTCCGCCATGCACAGTGCCTTGAGGTCGGGGAAGTAGAAGTTCATCTCCGCCGGTGCCTCGGTCTCGGGAGTCAGCTGGAACACCACACGGATGCCGTCGACCGTCATCTCCTCGCCGGTGCGGGTGATGTCGACGGTGGGCGGGATGAGTCCGGGCCCACCGAGCGGGATCGAGTTGCCGAGCCCGCAGTCCACGTGCCCCTGCGGGCCGGGCGGCAGCAGCGGCCCGAACTGGTACAGCGCACGTCGTCCCATGGCGAAGCCCGCGATGACGTTCTCGCCGACCACCTCGTGCAGGAAATGCTCGGGGGCGATCACCATGCACTCGCCGCGGTCCACGGCCTCCTGCGAGGTCACACCCAGCACGCCGCCGAAGTGGTCGGTGTGGGAGTGCGTGTAGATCACCGCTGTCACCGGCAGACGTTCGATGTGCTCGCTGATCAGCTCGTATGCAGCGCGTGCGGTGGGTGCAGTGGTGAGCGGGTCGATCACCAGCCACCCCTTCGTGCCGCGGATGAACGTGATGTTCGAGATGTCGTAGCCGCGCACCTGCCACACGCCGGGGATCACCTCGAAGAGGCCGCGGTGGTGGTTCAGCTGGGCGTGCCGCCACAGGCTGGGGTGCACGGTGTCGGGGGCGGGGTTGCCGGCCCCCAGAAACGAGTAGCGCTCGGCGTCCATCACCACGCGGCCGTCGGTGTCCCTCACCCTGCGGTCGTGGATGTCGGCGATGAACCCGCGCCCCGCGCGGTCGAAGTCAGCGGTGTCCTGCGGAACGCTCTGGGCCGCGTTGCGCGACCTCGTGTACTCGCTTGCCGGTTTGCGTTCCGTCGACATGGTGCCTCCCCGTCGTCGGCACCGAAACTAGTGCCATCCACCCCTCCGGCGTCCTGCCCACATACGGTTTCGTCCCAGCGGGACCCCTCGGCTCCGCGGTCAGGAGAACATCAACATGGACATTGTCCTCATCATCGGACGGGTGCTCTTTGCGCTCATGCTCGTCACCGGCGGGCTCAACCACTTCACCAAGGCCGAGGCCATGGCCGGGTATGCCGCCCACAAGGGTGTGCCCCAGCCGAAGCTCGCGAACCTGGTGTCGGGACTCATGCTGCTGCTCGGCGGCCTCTCCATCATCCTCGGCGTGTGGGCCGACCTCGGCGCGCTGGTGTCCGCGGTGGTCCTCCTGGCCATGGCGGTGATGATGCACGACTTCTGGAAGGCAGCCGACCCCCAGGCCAAGCAGATGGAGACCATCTCGTTCTTCAAGAACGTGTCGATGGCCGGCGGTGCACTGGTGATGTTCGCCGCGCTCGCCGCCGTTGACAAGGGCGTGCGCGTCATCGGGCCGATGATCACCGACGGTCTCTTCCAGAAGTAGACCGGCCGGCCCGACAACGGCCGCGTCCGTTCGCTGCAGGGCCGCTGCTCCGTGAGGGGCGGCGGCCCTGTGCTGTGTACGGTCACGTGCATGGCGACTGCGTACGGAACGGCCCTCGGGAGGGTGAAGGGCGGTGCCCCCGCCCGCGACGAGGCACGCGCACTCGTCGCGATGATGACCACAGAGGAGAAGATCCACTGTCTCGACGGTGGCGTGCCCACGTGGGAGGGTCTGCGCGACATCGGACGGGGTGGCTACCACATGCGTCCGTTCCGTGCCTGCCGGGTGCCGCGCCTCGGCATCCCAGGTTTCCATTTCAGTGACGGTCCGCGCGGCGTGGTGGTGGGCACGGCCACCGCTTACCCCGTGAGCATGGCGCGCGGCGCGAGCTTTGACGTCGACCTCGAGGAGCGGATCGGCGACGCGATCGGCCGCGAGCTGCGCGTGGTCGGTGCCGACCTGTACGGCGGCGTGTGCGTGAACTTGCTCCGCCACCCGGCGTGGGGCCGTGCGCAGGAGACCTACGGCGAGGACCCCCACCACGTGGGTGAGCTCGGCGCCGCGCTCACCCGCGGCGCGCAGCAGCACGTGGTGGCCACGGTGAAGCCTTTCGC
>JBMUAQ010000024.1:0-22257 GCA_049454855.1 Ilumatobacteraceae bacterium | reverse complement strand
GGCGCGATGACAGCGGGCGGAGTTGAAGCTGACCACCGTGCCGTCCGGGAGACTGCCGGGAGCCGCGGGCCCCCGGTTGTGTGAACGGGAATCGGACTCATGACGGATCACTTGTCTGCTCCCGCGATCTTTTCTGTTCCTTCCGCCGCGATGCGCTCGTGGCGGGCCGGGTCCCAGATCTCCACCCGGTCGAAGGCCCCGGTCACGATGACCCTGGACCCGAGAGACAGTCCCGCATAGCTGCGGAACATCTCCTCGAGGTTCACTCGCCCCTGTGCATCCACCGCAACCTCGACGGTGTTGCTGGCGAGCGCGCGCAGTTCGTTGCGGTCGACTTCACCGCGGCTCACCTTGGCCAGCATCTCGGCGGCGAGGGAGTCGAACGCCTCGGCCGTGAGCACATCGACGCACTTGTCGCGGCCGAAGGCGAGATAGCAGCGCGGCTCCAGACGGGGACGGAACGGCGCGGGCAGGGCGAGGCGACCCTTGGGGTCCAACTGCCTTTCGTGCCGCCCGACGAACACGCCTCCGCCTCTCCCGACCGGACGACCTTCGCCCTGTCGCTGGTGTCACATTATCCCCACCAGCCCCCACTGTCAACCACTCTTCCCCACCAAACACCACCACGCCCCCCACTGACCCCCACGGGGCGCACGGCATCAGGGCAGGAGACAGCAGGTGTCATGCGCATGCGCGCGCCAGCAGGCGCCCGGCCCGGGGCGGGTTCAGCTGTTCAGGACTGAAAGGAGGCGTTCGACGCGCCCGGGCCCGTCGATGTCCACGGTTGCCACGGCAAGGTCATCTGCGGCGGCACCGACACCGGGATCGGTGAACGCCCCGGCAAAGCGGGCGGGCTCCCAGTGGCGGTAGACGACGCACTGGAACCTCGCCCCGTCACGGGTGCGCCGCTGACTGATGCCCACGGCCTTTCTGCCTTCCACGGTCACCTCGCCGGGGGCCAGCCCGGCGAAACACATGGCACGTGCCAGCGGATGGGCAACGTACGGCGTCGACCACACCTCCGCTGTCCCGGCCACGAACGGGCCGAGCACATCCGAGAACGCCTTGCCGAGCCAGACCCCGCTCGTGGGAACGTCGTCGCTCCACAACGGGTCGTCCCGGCCGATCGTGAGGTCGACCCACAGCGAGCATTCCGGGTCCAGCCAGACGGCCCCTCCGCCGGTGCGGCGTGTGCACACCTCGAGACCGAGACGAGCGGCCCCTGCCGCGTCGATCTCGTCGGCCCGCTGGGAGGACCCGAGCACGAGCGCGGGAGATGTCGGCTCCACGAGCCACAAGCGTCGTCCGTGGGGAAGGTGGCGTGCATGGAACCCGCCCGCCGCGCCCCGCCATGTCTCGGCGAGCCATCCGGTCATGACGTCAGCTTGCGGCCGCGAGGTAGGGCTTCCACTCCTCGGGCACCCGCGGCACCGAGAAGACGATCCATGACAGCTCGCGCGGCGCCCGGGGCTTCTTCGAGAGCCTCATCCCGGCCTCCTCGGGGGTCCGGTCGCGCTTGGTCAGGTTGCACGGCCGGCAGGCCGCGATCACGTTCTCCCACACGTTCAAGCCCCCGCGTGAGCGCGGCATCACATGGTCGATCGAATCGGCCGGGCCTCCGCAGTAGCCGCACCGGTGCTCGTCGCGGGCGAAGATCGCACGCCGCGACATCGCGGTGCTGCGGTTGAACGGCACCTTCACCACGTAGCGCAGCTTGATCACGAGAGGTGCGGCAACGGCAAGACGCTCCGACCTCACCACCGAGCCGTCGTCCTCCACGATGTCGGCCTTGTCGCACAGCACCAGGCACACCGCCCTCCGTGCGGGCACCACGCCGAGCGGCTCGTAGGTCGCGTTCAGGACGAGTGCACTCCGCATGGCGTGGCCGTCCTAGGAGCGGCCCGCGCCGGTACTCGCGGTGGTGAGCACGGCGGCGTGTGCGATGAACCCGATCACCTGCTGCGTCCCCACTCCCTGCACCATTCCAGATAGTCCACCACATCGGCGGGGTCCACGCGACCGCCGGACTCGAGGTGGCGGCCGCCGTACTGGGTGACGAGCCGGAACTCCACGTACGCGGCCGGGGGCAACGGGAGAAACGGGGGCCGGCGCCACCATCCGCGCGGGGCCATGCGCAGAAGCTGTGCGAATGCGGTCGGCCACAGCAGGGGGCGTCTCAGGACGGCGAGAATCACCCCTGCACCGAGAGCCCCTGCCGGTACGCGCGCCACGGCGGACACCGTACCGAAACGACCGCTACTCGGTGGGGTTGCGGAACCGGCGGTTGACCGTGACCCGCGGGTTGCGCAGCGACTGGGTGATGTCCTGCACCCCGGCGCGACCCATGAGCCGCAGCTGGCGCTCGATCACCACGACGAGCCCGAGCATCCCGACGAACACCACGAACGACAGGAGAAAGTGCACCTGGAGCGCGAGCACCATGCCCACGAGGGCAACGACCAGACCGAATGCGGCACGCTTCACGGTGCGCGCAGCGTGGAGATACAGCCCGCTCGAGGACACCTTCTGCGCGAAGCGCTCGTCGGTCTTGAGGTTCGCCTCGATCTCGCGGAGGATCCTCTGTTCGTCGTCTGAGAGCGGCACGTCCCGATTCTTCCACCGTCGCGAGCAGACCGCAACGCGGTCACCCCTCCTCGGGACCAAACGGCCTCTCCCCCGGCGCTCCCGGCCCGCCGAGGGCACTGGCCGGGCCGATCACCCCCGGGCCGAACTTCTCGTTGATGGAGTCCACCACCACGCTCGCACCGCGCCACTCGCGCTCGAGGTTCCCCACCGCGGCAGCGCCGTCGGCGAACCGCGGCGGGGCGGGATCCGCGGACGCGCCGAGGCGCTGGGCGTGCACGCCGAGCAGCCGGACACCGGCCGACGGGTCGATCGTGGTGAGAAGGGGCTCGAGCGCGGCCACCATCGCCGGGGCCGACGTGATTCCGGTGCCCGGGCTCACCGAACGGGTCACGGTGGAGAAGTCCGCGTAACGCACCTTCAGCATCAGGGTGCCTGCGGTCGTGCCCGCGGCGCGCACGCGGCGCGCGACAGCACCGCAGAGACGCACCACCTCCGCGTGCACCGCCTCGACCGTGGTGATGTCCGTCGCGAAAGTCTCCTCGTGGCCGATTGACTTTGCCCCGCGGTCGGGTTCGACCGGACGGTCGTCGACACCGCGGGCGAGTGCGTGCAGGTGCGACCCCGATGCCTCCCCGAGCAGTCCCCGGAGAACCCCGAGCTCCAGCCGCGCGAGGTCGCCGACGGTGTGCACCCCGACGCCCTCGAGCTTTCCGCGGGTGGCGGGTCCCACTCCCCACAGGGCCGACACCGGCAGGGGCAGCAGGAACTCGAGCTCCCTGCCTGCCGGCACCACCCACACCCCATGGCCGTCTCTCACACCCTCACGGGAGGCACGTGGCTTGGCATGCTCGGAGGCGAGCTTTGCGAGGAACTTGTTCGGTGCCACGCCGATGCTGCACCCCAGGTTCTCGACGGAGCGCACCTCCTCGCGGATGCGGGCAGCGATCGAGGCGGGCTCGCCCAGCAGCGCACGCGCACCGGTGACGTCGAGGAACGCCTCGTCCACGGAGATCTGCTCGACGAGCGGTGTGAAGGACAGGAACAACGTGTGCAGACGTTCGCTCACCTCGAGATAGTGCGCCATGTCGGGCGGGAGGAAGACCGCGTCGGGACACAACGCCCGGGCGCGCGATGACGACATCGCGGAGTGCACCCCGTACCTTCGTGCCTCGTACGAGGCGGCGGCGACGACACCACGCGACGACGACGCACCCACCACGACGGGCAGCCCGCTGAGCTCGGGCCGGCGCAGCAGTTCGACCGACACGTAGAACGCATCCATGTCGACGTGCAGGATCGTCCGTTCACCACCCACAGCAGCACCGACGCTAGTGGTGCGGGCGGTGCGCACCTACGATGTGTTCGTGCAGCAACAGGACCCCCGCCTCTCCGCACTCCCGTCGGGCACAGCCCGTGCGCTCGCGTTCATCGCCGTGCTCCTCACCGGTCTCGCCGGCGGGCTGATCGGGTACGCACTCGTCGACGTCCAGTGCGACGGCACATGCGCCGTGCCCCTCGGCATCGGCACCCTGACCGGGTCGGTTGCCTTTGCGGGCGGATCCGCCGTGATCGCCGTGCTCGTCCTGCGTGCAGTCGGCGAGTGGCGGGAGATCCAGGACCGCAGGTGAACGACCTCCTCCGGCTCGCGGAGTCCCTCGCCCGGCGCGCAGGTGAACACGCACTGGAAGGACGCAGGTCGGAGAGTCTCGCGGTCGACACGAAGTCAACGGCAACCGACATCGTCACCCGCTACGACCGCGAGTGCGAGGCGATGATCGTCGATGCGCTCCACCGTGAGCGACCCGACGATGCGGTGGTCGGTGAGGAAGGTGCGTCGTCGGCAGGCGCCAGCGGCATCGAGTGGCACGTCGACCCCATCGACGGCACCGTGAACTACTTCTACGGACTGCCCACATGGTCCGTGTCGATCGGTGCTCGCGACGCGGAGGGTCCGCTCGTCGGTGCGGTGTACGTGCCGTCGCTCGACGAGATGTTCACCGCGGCACGCGGCGGGGGCGCCCGCCTGAACGGTGCGCCGGTGTCGCCGCGGACGGTCACGGAGCTCTCGCAGTCCCTGCTTGCGACGGGTTTCGCCTACGACACCCGCACTCGGGTGCGCCAGGGACGCATCGTCTCGCGGCTCACGGGCGAGGTCCGCGACATCCGGAGGCTCGGCGCGGCGTCCGTCGACATGTGCTTCGTGGCATGCGGACGGCTCGATGCATATTTCGAGGCGGGCCTCCATTCATGGGACGTCATGGCGGCGCGGCTCGTGGTCACCGAGGCGGGTGGCACGGTGTCGGCACTCGACGGCGGACCGGCGCGCGATGACGAGGTGATCGCGGCGGCCGCCGGGATCCATGCCGCGGTCGTGGAAATGTACGCACGGGCAGCTGCAGAGGAGGACCGATGAGCAAGGGAGTGGTGCTCGCCATCGACGCGGGGACAACCGGCGTGCGCACCAGGGCGGTGTTCGCCGACGGCCGTCCGTCCGTCGCCGCGTACCGCGAGTTCACGCAGCACTTCCCCCGGCCCGGCTGGGTGGAGCACGACGCATCGGAGATCTGGGAGGCCGCCGCCGCGACACTCGCGGAGGTCGCAACCGCCGTGGGCGAACCCGTTGCGGCCATCGGCATCACGAACCAACGGGAGACGGTGGTGGCATGGGACCGACGCACGGGGGAACCCGCCGCACGCGCCATCGTGTGGCAGGACCGCCGCACCGCGCAGCGCTGCGAGGAACTGCTGCCCCAGCTCCCCGCCGTGCGGCGCACCACGGGTCTCGTGCTCGATCCGTACTTCTCGGGCACCAAGGCCGCCTGGATGCTGGAGAACTGCGACCTGCCGCCCGTGGAGCACCTCGCCATCGGCACGGTCGACGCGTGGTTGGTGTGGAAGCTCACCGGCGGCGACGTGTTCGCGACCGACCCGAGCAACGCGAGCCGCACGATGCTCTTCGACATCCGCGCCATGCGCTGGAGCAGCGACATGTGCAATCTCCTCGACGTTCCCGTGGGGTGCCTCCCCGAGGTTCGGCCCTCGAGCGGGCGCATCGGCACCACGCGGGGTGTCGCCGGTCTCCCCGACGGCACCCCCATCTCCGGGATCGCGGGTGACCAACAGGCGGCGCTCTTCGGCCAGGCCTGCACGCTGCGGGGCATGGCCAAGAACACATACGGCACCGGCAGTTTCGTGCTGCTGAACGTGGGGGGCACGTGCCCCGAACCAACCGACGGGATGCTCACCACCGTTGCGTGGGACCTCGGCGACGGTCCCACCTATGCACTCGAGGGATCCATCTTCGTGACAGGCGCGGCGGTGCAGTGGCTGCGCGACGGCCTCGGGATCATCTCGTCCTCCGCCGAGATCGGCCCGCTCGCGGCCTCGGTTCCCGACAACGGCGGCGTGTACCTCGTGCCGGCGTTCACCGGGCTCGGCAGCCCGTGGTGGGACCCGCACGCCAGGGGAACGATCGTGGGCATCACGAGGGGAACCACACGTGCGCACATCGCGCGCGCAACCGTCGAGGCCATGGTGTTCCAGACATGCGATGCGATCGACGCGATGACATCGGCGGCAGGGGTGTCCCTCGCCGAGCTGCGTGTGGACGGCGGTGCCTCGGTGATGGATGACATGCTGCAGCACCAGTCCGACGAGCTCGCCGTGCCCGTGCTGCGGCCCGTCGACCACGAGACCACCGCTCTCGGTGCCGCATACCTAGCCGGGCTCGCCGAGAACGTGGGGACCGGCACCGACGAGATGGCCGCCATGTGGCAGCTCGATGCCCGTTTCATGCCGGGTTCCCCCACGGGACGGCGCGACGAATGGCGGCGCGCAGTCGAGCGCTCGCTCGACTGGTCGCGCGACTGAACCGTCCGGCGCAGCGTCAGAGAAGGTCGCGGGCGAGGAGGGCGCTGCCCACCGCACCGGCGGCGGCGCCGAGACTTGCCGGCTCGATGCGCGGGCGGGCCCTGTGCTGCGAGGCATACAGGAGCAGGTCGGCCCAGCGCCGCACGGGTTCCTCCCACACGTCCCACGCACCGATCACCCCGCCACCGAGCACAACCACCTCCGGGTCGACGACGTTGGTGAGACTCGACACACCGACGGCCACCCAACGGGCGAAGTCGTCGATGACGGTGAGTGCGGCTGCCTCGCCCCTGCGTGCGGCCTCCACCACTTCCTCGCCGCTGCGGCCACCGCCCATGCGCGACAGGGCGGACCCCGAGGCGTAGCGCTCCCAGCACCCGCGACGGCCGCAGGGGCACTCGATGCCGTCGGCCTCCACCGTCATGTGGCCGATCTCGCCGGCGAACCCGTGGGCGCCGCGGTGCAGCGTGCCGCCCATCACGATGCCGCCGCCGATCCCCGTACCGAGCGTGACGAGCAGAGCGTTGTTCGCGCCGCGCGCCGCACCTGCTGTCCACTCGCCGTACGCGGCGGCGGTGGCGTCGTTCTCCACGTGCACGGGCGACCCGAGAGCCGAACGAAGGGCCGGCCCCACCGGCACTTTGCGCGCACCGCGGAGGTTCGGCGACGCGGTGATCACGCCCTCCGGCGTGACGAGACCGGGCACCCCGACGCCCACCGGACAGTGGCCGCCCAGTTCAGCCACGATGCCGAGCAGCACGTCGACGAGCCCGTCGGCATCGGGCGTGGGGTGCCTCGTCTCGCGAAGAACCCGCCCGTCACCGTCGACCAGGACGCCGTGGCACTTGGTGCCCCCGACGTCGATGCCGACGGTGGTCACGACTCCGCGCGGGTCTTGAGTTCCTTCACGGTGTCGAGGATGCGCTGCTCGGCGCGGCGCTTCACGAAACCGGGCAACGGGATGACGAGCTCGATCTCGATCTCGTAGAACACCTGGGTGCCGCCGTCAACCTCGACGAAGGAGTACGCGCCGTCGATGGAGCGCATGATGTCGCCGCTGACGAGATGCCACGAGAGCCGGTTGGGCGCCTCCGAGTAGTCGTACGACAGCGTGTAGCGGGTGCTGCGGCCGAGGGCGGACGCGCGGAACTCCACGAGCGACGCACGGCCCCGGTCGTCGCGGCCGCGGATCACGGCCTCCTTCACGTCGCGCGCCCATTCGGGGTAGCGCTCGAAATCAAGCGCGATGTCCCAGCACTTCTGCAGGGGTGCGGAGATCAACGTCGTCTGTGCGGCGCGGTCGCTCATGGCTCAATCTTGCCCGTTCGCGCCGTCGGCCGGCGGCACCCCTTCGCCGCCGGGACCCCGGCGGGGCGGGAACATGCCGTGAAACGCGCCCCACAGGCCGTTCAGGCCGAGTCCGAGCATCGGCACGAGAATGCCGAACGCGAGGGTGCTGCCGGGCCTGCCGTCGGTGGAACCCCTCGAAAGCGCACCCCCGATGCCCACGAGAGTCTGCACCGCGAGCAGCACGTTCATCCGCACCCGCACCGCGAGCGGGGCAACGCCACCCAGGAGGAAATACAGCTGGGCCACCCCGATCGAGTCGGTGCGGCTGCGCTGCACCGCGTTCCAGTAGCCCCAGAGGAACGCGCAGACCCCCACACCGAAACACGCGAGGTCGACGGCAACAGAGAGTGCCTTCCACGGCTGGTCGAACATGACAGCAGCGGCGACCGTGGCCGCCACGAACACACCGGTGAGCGCCGCGTTCGTCGCCACGATCACTGCGCCCGGGTGTGCGCCGGCCCTGACGGCGTCCTCGTTCACAGTTCCGTCCTCAGCACCCCGGCGAGCCGTGCGGACAGCACGCCGTAGTCGAACTCTGCGACCGCGCGTGCCCGCGACTCTCGTCCCATGTTCTCCCGCAGCGTGTCATCGTCGAGCAGCCTCGCGATCCGCACCGCCAGTGCGGCGTCGTCAGTGGGGTCGGCCATCACATGCCCGGTGACCCCGTCGACGACGGCCTCCGCTGCTCCCCCGCTTTCTCCGGCAATCTGCGGCACGCCGCACGAGGCAGCCTCCACGAACACGATGCCGAAGCCCTCCTGCTCGAGCCCGCCCCACCTGTTGCGGCACATCATGGCGAACACATCGGCACAGCCGTACAGGAGCGGCAGGTCGTCGTGTGCGATGCGACCGAGGAACATGACCGGGGCACCGGTCTCGGTTGCGATGCGACGCAGGCGACCCTCGTCGCGGCCCGTGCTCCCGATCACGAGCCTCAGGCGCGGCCGTGACGGGGCGAGCCGGGCCACCGCACGGATCACCGTGTCGTAGCCCTTGCGGGTGACCAGCCTGCTGACGCCGAGCACCACCTCGTCATCATCGGCAAGACCGAACCGGCGGCGGGCGGCCGAGCGCGCCGCTGCATCGAGCGGCACGAAGCGGTTGGTGTCGACTCCGGGCGGCACGACCGTGACCGGCAGGGCACGGCCGGCGGCACGGTCGGCCTCGCGCGCCGGGTAACCGCCCGCGGCGATCACGTGCCGTGCACCGCGCAGCACGTGGCCGAGCATCTGTCGCGACACGGGCAGCCGGCCGGGCACCGTGACCTCTGCACCGTGCAGCACCACCATGTAGGGCGACCTCAGCGACGGGCCCACGAGACCGAGCGGCAGGGCGGGGTCGAGCACCACAAAGTCAGCGCCGGTCTCGGCCGCGAGCGAGTTGATGCGCTGCACCATCCACGGATGGGGCAACAGCACGGGCTCACGCGTGCGTTCCACGCGGAACGCCTGTTGCGCGTCGAACTCGGCAGCGCCGGGATGCGGGCTCGTCAGCACCGCGAACGACTCCGCCGGGAGCCTGCGCCACCACTCCCACAGGAGCGACTGGATGCCGCCGATCTTCGGCGGGAAGTCGTTGGTGACGAGGAGATGTCTCATGAGGGTTCCCGCAAGGGTGGCAGATGGGCGAGTTCGTCCGCCACCACGGGGTCGGGGTCGGACTGCGGCAGGAGGTGATGCAGACCGAGACGGGCCGCGGCCCACACCGCATGGGCACGCAGAACAGGCCGCGGGTCCGCGAGGGCATTCCCCAGTGCCGCACTCACCCGCGGGTCGGACGGGTCGGCCGAGTTGCCGAGCACCACCAGGAGGTTGCGCCTCACCCACGTCGCGTCGCGTTCGTGCACCCACCACCTGTCGCAGCGGCGCATCACCTCCCGGTCATCGGCCGCGAGAAGTGCGAGCACATCGACGCTGGACTCCGTGGGCACCTCCGATTCCGCAGGGGACCGACGCCTCGTGAACGGGCAGGCGGTCTGGCAGTCGTCGCAACCGTAGATGCGGTCACCGAGTGCCACGCGGTGCTCGCGCGGGAACACCCCGGGTTTCTGCAGAAGCCACGAGAGACACCGGTTGGCATCGATAACACCGGGTGCGGGTATCGCATCCGTCGGGCACGCGGGGATGCAGCGGTCGCAGGTGCCGCACCCGTCGGCCACCGCACCCGACACCGGGACATCGGCTGTGGTGACGATGCAACCGAGCACGAAGAAGCTTCCGGCACCCGGCAACAGGATGTTCGCGTTCTTGCCGTGCCAGCCGATGCCCGCGAGTGAGGCGACCTCGCGGTCGACAATCGAGTTGTCGTCGGCGAACACCACGGCGCGGTGGCCGTCGGTGCGCAGCCGACCGGCCACCACGGTGAGCCGCCTCTTCAGCTCGGCGTAATGATCGAGCCACGCGTAACGGGCCACGCGCGCGGCAGGACCGTCGGGCACGGGGTCGTTCGGCACGAGGTCGTACCCCATGGCTCCCACCAGCACCGTGCGCGCACCCTCCACGAGGGACGCGGGGTCCGTCGCGCGTTCGATGTTGTTGTACGTGAAGCGCATGTCGTTCACGAGACCGGCCGTGATGCGACGGTTCATCTCGACCCTGGCACGCAGCAACGGTGCGGCCGGTGCGGCACCGAAGCGCTCGAGCCCCGCCGCCGTGGCGACATCGGTGAGTTCGGCCAGGTACCGGGCGCCCGACGGCGCGTCGGCGGGAACCAGTTTCGGGTTGCGGGGGATCCGGTCAGCCGACGGCACGGTGCCGAAGCGTAGGCACCAGGCCGGCCCGTGCGAGCATGCGCACCTCGCGCAGCTCCTGCAGGCTGAGAATGACGGCACCGTTGTCGTTGCCGCACAGCACGTTCATCATGCAGTCGTCGCAGGCGTCGGAGTTCTGCATGACGCATGTGTCGCACGAGATCATGAGAACGGGGACATCCCCCGGTCGGAACTGGTCGTTGGTGTGCTGCTCACGTGTCATGCCCACACCGTGCCGAGAGGGTGTGGCACGAATCGGCGTCAGAGGACCCGGGCGCCCTCGAGGTCCACCTGCACGGTGCGCACCGAGGCGTCCTTCGGGAGGGCCGCGCCCACGGCCGACGCCGTGCCCGGGGCACAGGCGAACGCCACCGTGGGGCCGGAACCCGAGAGCCAACCGCACAGTGCCCCCGCGGCGACACCGGCATCGAGGGCCTCGCGGCATGCCGGGGCCAGGCCGAAACGGACGTCCTGGTGGATGCGGTCGCGCACCGCCTCGCGCAGCACGGACGCATCCCCCGATGCGACGGCGGCCACGAGCAACGCGGTGTGGCCGATGTTGAACACGGCATCGGCGAGCGAGAGGGTGTCACCGATGCGGCGGCGCGACTCGTTGGTGCTGGTGGTGAACGGCGGGACCCACACGACGAACTCGACATCGAGCCTCATCGGCACCTGCACCGCCCGGCCTGCCGCCGTGGCCACGACGCCACCCAGAAGGGACGCAGCCACGTTGTCCGCGTGTCCCTCGAGTTCGGTGCCGAGTTCCAGCGCGCGCGAGGACCCCTTGACCCACGTGCCGCCGTTGGCCTGCGCCTCGGCCGCCGCGATGCCGCCGATGCGCACGGCACCGGAGAACCCGAGCCCGCGGCCCATCGGTATCGAGTTGCGCACCCACACACGGCCGCGGCCACCCGCGCGCTCGAACGCAACCTGTGCGGGATGCGTCGCCTCTGCGACCTGCGCCCCGTCGGGCAGTGCGTCCGTGCCCTCCACCCCGACATCGGCATGCAGGGAGAACGCCATGCCGAGGGCATCAAAGCCGGGCCCGAGGTTGGCCGACGTCGCCGGCACCCTGATGACCGTCATCAGTTCTCCATCCGCGCGGCGTTCTCGGTGCTCACCCGGGCGACCGCGGCGAGCACGTCTGCTGCCGCACCGGAGTCGATCGAGGCACACGCCCGGTCGAGTCCGTCCGCGACGTCGGATGCCACCCCGGCCACGTGCAGGGCACATGCGGCGTTGAACGTGACGATGTCACGCACGGGGCCCTTCCTGCCGCCGAGAAGCTCGCGCAGTGCCGCGGCATTCTCCGCCACGTCGCCACCCCGAACGTCCTCCACCGTGGAACGAGCGATGCCGAAGTCCTTCGCGTCGATCTCGAAGCGGCTCACCGCACCGTCACGCAGCGCGTGAACCGTGTTCGGGCCGCTCACCGCCAGTTCGTCGAGGCCGCCGTGTCCGTGCACCACCCACGCGCTCGACACCCCGCGCGACGCGAGCGCCGATGCCATCCTGTCCATCAGTGCGGGGAACGCGACGCCCACCAGCATGTTGCCGACCGGTGCGGGGTTCGCCATGGGGCCGAGCAGGTTGAACACGGTCGGTATGCCGATCTCGCGACGTGACGGCCCGGTGTAGCGGAACGCGGGGTGGAAACGTGCGGCGAGGCAGAAACCGAACCCTGCGCGCGCGATGCAGTCCTCGACGCCGGGCGGGTCGAGCTCGACGGCGACACCGACGGCCTCGAGCACATCGGCCGAGCCGCACCTCGACGACGCGGCTCGGTTGCCGTGCTTGCACACCGGCACCCCCGCGCCCGCCACGACGAGTGCGGCCATGGTCGACACGTTCACCGACTGGCTGCGGTCACCGCCGGTGCCGACGATGTCGATGGCACGGGGTGCGACATCGGCCGGGAGTGCCACGCGGTTGCCCGCCGCCCTCACGGCGTGCAGCATCCCCTCCAGTTCCGCGGATGACTCACCCTTCGCCTTCATCGCCACGATGAAGGCGGTCATCTGCGACGCGGTGGCCTCCCCCCGGAGGATCTCCGAGATCGCCGATGCCGCCTCGTCAGAGGTGAGGTCGTGACCGTCGAGAAGGCGACCGAGAACCGCCGGCCAACCCATGAACTCCTGCTCGCTCGCCACGGGTCAAGTATCCCCGCGCGGCCGGCACACCGACGAATGATTAGGCGGACCGTCAGGCGCTGCGCCTGCGCTGGCGGATGATGCGCCGGCGTTCCTTCTCGGTGGTGCCGCCCCACACTCCGTCCTTCTCGCGCAGCGAGAGTGCGTGCTCTAGACACGGGATGCGCACCGGACACTCGGCACAGATCGACTTTGCCTCGTCGCTGTCCTCCTCCGACTCGGGAAAGAAGATGGACGGGTCGAGACCGTTGCAGGCCCCCCGGTGCCGCCACGTGATCTCAGGTGCGCTTCCCATGTTCCAACCCCCCGATTGGAGAGGGCGCCCCCCGCCCCCGATGGGAGTCCAGGCCCGGTGACGGGACTGAACCTGTCCCAATCGTATGTGTCGAGGGTCACACCGCGCCAATCCCGCGGCGCCTCGCCAGGAACGCCGCCCACCGCCTGCCCGCGCCCCACTGTCCCGTGGCCCTGAGCATCGCCCGGGTGCGCCCCATCGTGCGGGGCATGTCCACGCCGGCCGGGCCGTCCGTGTGGGGGCACGATGCCGCGCACAGGCCACAGTCGATGCAACCGGGCACCATGCGGTCCTGCTCGTCGGGCACGAACAGGCCGCCCTCCCCGCGCCGGTCACCCACCTCGAACAACACCCCGAACACCCCGCACATCCCGACGCAGGCACGGCAGGACAGACACACGTCGGTCACCCGCGCGAGCTCCGCCCGCGCGTCGGCCTCGTCGAGATACAGCGGGTGGCCGGGGTCGTGCGTCCGCGTCACCGCCGACCTCCCCTCGCGCCCCGTGGCCGGAGCATGCCGGCCCCTAGGCTCGGCGGCAATGACGTCCGCTCCACAGACGCTGAGTTTCGGGCGTGATGCCATGCTGGCGCAACTCGACGGTGGCTCCTTCGATGTGCTCGTTGTGGGCGGGGGGATCACCGGCGCCGGCGCTGCACTGGATTCGGTGACGCGCGGCTGGTCCACCGCCCTCGTGGAGCGCGACGACTTCGCCTCGGGAACGTCATCGAAGTCGTCGAAGCTCGTGCACGGGGGACTCCGCTACCTGCAGCAGGGCGACGTGCGCCTGGTGTACGAGGCCCTGCGCGAGCGCAAGCGACTCCGCAGGAACGCGCCGCACCTCGTGAGCGTGCTCCCGTTCATGATCCCGATCCTCACGAAGGACAGCGTCGTGTCGCGCAAGATCGCGCGGGCCCTCGGCTCGGCGATGTGGATGTACGACCTCACCGGTGGCTGGCGCATCGGACGCATCCACCGCCGGTTACGGGCGAAGGCGGCAATCAGACACTTCCCCACCATGGACGCGCGACGGCTGTCGTCGGCGTACCTGTACTACGACGCCGAGGCCGACGATGCCCGGTTGTGCCTGACCGTTGCGCGCACCGCGGCCGACCACGGTGCGGTGGTGGCGAACCGGTGCGCTCTGGTGGCGGTCTCGGGGATGACGGGAAACCACGAGGTGCGGCTGCGCGACACGCTCACCGGCCGCGAGTTCACTGCACGGGCACGCGTGGTGGTGAACGCGGCCGGCGTGTGGTCGGACGATGTCCGCGCACTCGACGAGAAGGTGCACCCCGACACCATCCAGCCGGCCAAGGGCGTCCACCTCACGGTGCCGTGGGAGAAGGTGCGCAACGACATCGCGGTGGTGATCCCCGTGCCGCGCGACCGCCGCAGTCTCTTCGTGGTGCCGTGGGTGCCGAACGGCGACGGCACGTACCGTTACACCTACGTGGGAACCACCGACACCGCCTACGACGGCCCCGTCGACGACCCGCAGTGCACCCGCGACGACATCCAGTACGTGCTCGACGCCCTGAACGCAAGCGTCACCACGGGCGTCACCATGGATGACGTGACGGGCGTGTGGTCGGGACTCAGGCCGCTGGTGAAGGCAACCGGCGGCGAGGGCGGGCGCACGGCCGACCTCAGCCGCCGCCACAAGGTCTCGGTGTCGGTCTCGGGGGTGGTCACCGTGACCGGCGGGAAGCTCACCACGTACCGCGAGATGGCCGAGGACACCGTTGACGAGGTGGACGAACTTCTCGGGGCCTCCCGGCGCTGCCGCACGCGCACGCTCGCCCTGCACGGCTCGGCCGCACGGCCGTCCACCGGGGGCACACACGCGGGTCATCTCCACTCGCGGCACGGCTCCGACGCCGCGGAACTGCAGAGCATGATCGACGCCGACCCGTCGCTCGGGCGCGAGCTCGTGCCCGGTCTCCCCTATCTCGCCGTCGAGGCGGTGTGGGCGGTGACCCGCGAGATGGCAGTGACACTCGATGACATCCTCACGCGCCGCACGAGGGCGCGGCTGTTCGACCGTCGTGCTGCACGCGCGGCGGCGGAACAGGTGGCCGCACTTGTGGCCCCGCACCTCGGCTGGGGCCCGGACGAGCAGCAGCGACAGGTCGTTGCATTCGTCGACGAGTGCGCGCGTGAGGAGGCCGCCGCACTCGTGACCGAGGAGGAGTTCATCGCCTCGAGCAAGGGGTGAACCCATGAACAACCGATTCGACACGGCCGCCACGCCACCGATCGAGGTCGTGCCGTCTGCCGACGCCGCAACGAGCCACTACCCACCCGCACCGGCGCTCGATGCCGCCGACATCGCAGCCATCTCCGCGGTGTGCGCCACCGACACCGGGGCCGGCACCCGCGCGGAGCACGGCCGTGACTGGTGGCCACTCGCGATGCGGTGGTCGCTCGAGGGGCGCGTGCCGCAGATCCCGTCGGTTGTGTGCCGGCCCTCCACCACTGAGGAGGTGTCGCGTCTGCTCGCACTGTGCAACGGACGCGGCATCGCGGTGACGCCGTCAGGTGGCCGCAGCGGCGTGTGCGGTGCGGCGATCCCGCTGCACGGCGGCGTGGCCCTCGACATGGGGGCGATGCAGGGCATCGAGTCGATCGACACCGTGTCGGGGATCGTCTGCGCGCTCGCTGGCACGTTCGGGCCCGACCTCGAGAACGCAGTGCGCGCCGAGGGGCTCACCGTCGGGCACTTCCCGCAGTCGTTCGACATCAGCACCGTCGGCGGCTGGGTGGCGTGCCGCGGCGCGGGCCAGTACTCCACGCGCTACGGGAAGATCGAGGACATGGTGCACGGCCTCGAGGTGGTCATGGCCGACGGCACCGTGGTGCGCACCGGCGGTGCCCCCGCTGCCGCCGTGGGACCCGACCTCAACCAGTTGTTCCTCGGCAGCGAGGGCACGCTCGGTGTCATCACCCGCGTGTGGCTGCGCGCCCACCCGGTGGCCGAGGTGGAGCGCAGGGCGGCGTACTCGTTCGCGAACCTGTCGGACGGTTTCGAGGCGTGCCGACGCGCGGTGCGCGCGGGGGCGACGCCGGCGGTGCTGCGGCTCTACGACGGCGCGGAGAGCAAGCGCTCGCACGGCGGCGACGGCACCGAGGCCGTGCTTCTCGTGCTGGACGAGGGCTCCGAGGCCGTGGTGGATTCCGCCATGACGACGGTGCACGACGCCGCTCTCGCACTCGGTGCGCGGGTTCTCGACGACGGCCTCGTGGAGAAGTGGATGCACCACCGCAACGACACCAGCGGTCTGCAGGCACTCACGCGCAAGGGTTACGTGGTGGACACCATGGAGGTCGCCGCGAACTGGGCGGCACTCGACGCGGTGGTGGAGCAGGTGGAGTCAGCGATGCTGTCGGTGCCCCACGCACGCACGGCCACGTGCCATCTCTCGCACAGCTACATCGAGGGGGCGTGTGTGTACTTCACGTTCGCCGCGAACCCGCCCGCGGAGGAGTTCGAGGCCACATACCTGGCCATGTGGGAACGCGGCCAGAACGCGGCAATCGCGGCCGGTGCGAGCCTCTCGCACCACCACGGTGTGGGCCTGAGCCGCGCGGGCTTCGTGCGTGCCGCGCTCGGCAACGGGCTCGATGTTCTCCGCGCGGTGAAGCACGCGCTCGACCCGGCGGCCATCCTGAACCCGGGGAAGCTCGGGCTGTGAGGGCACTCGTCATCGACATCGGCACGAGCGGCCTGCGTGCCGCGGTCGTGCAGGGCGATGCCACGGTGACCGACCTCCACCACGAGGAGTTCGCCCCTCAGTCGCCGGCGGGAGGGCTCGTCGAGTTCGATGCTGCCGCGATGTACGACGCGGTGCTGCGCGTGTCCATCGCTGCCATGGGCGGGCGGCCGGTGGACTGTGTCGGCATCACCAACCAGCGCGCATCTGCGGTGGGCTGGCGGCGCTCCACGGGCATGCCGCTCGGCCCGGCCATCGGCTGGCAGGACCTCCGCACCGTCGGTGAGTGCATCATGGCGCGCGCCGAGCACGGCCTCGCGCTGGCACCGAACCAGTCGGCAACGAAGTACGCATGGCTGCTCAACAACCACGTTGCCGATGCAGCGGCCAGGGCCGACGACGACATCCTGTTCGGCACTGTGGAGTCGTGGATCGTCTGGCGCTTGTCGCGCGGGGCGTCACACGTCACCGACCGCACGAACGCCGCCGTCACCGGGCTCACCACCGCGGCGGGAACCGAATGGAACCCGGCCACGGTCTCCGCGCTCGGGCTCCATCTCCACCAGCTGCCCGTCATCGTTCCCACGATGGGCCGCTGCGCCGATGCCGTGGAGCTCCCCGGGGCGCCTCCCGTCACCGCGCTGGTCGGCGACCAGCAGGCATCGATGGTGGGCCAGGGGTGCATCGCCCCCGGCCGGGCGAAGGTCACCTTCGGCACGGGAGGGATGCTGGATCTCTACACCGGCACCACCCCACCCGTTCACGGGAACCGCAGCGGCGGCGGCACGTTCCCCATCGTCGCCCACAGCGACGCGCACACCACCCACTACGGCGTGGAGGCGGTGATGCTGTCGGCGGGCACCAACATCGAGTGGCTGCGCGACGACATGGGGCTGATCGCCGCCGCGGCCGACACGGACGCGATTGCGTCATCGGTGCCGGATTCGGGCGGCGTGGTGTACGTGCCGGCACTTCTCGGGCTCGGCACGCCGCACTGGGACTACGGCGCGCGGGGCACGATGCTCGGCATCACCCGTGGCACCACGCGCGCGCACGTGGTGCGCGCCGTGCTCGAGGGAGTGGCGCACCGCGGTGTCGACCTGCTGGTGGCCGCCGAGCGCGACTCGGGCACGACGGTGGACACCCTGAACATCGACGGCGGCATGAGCCGCAATGCCACCTTCGTGCAGGCGCTCGCCGATGCCGCAGGCCGCCCGGTGAGCGTGTCACCCGTCACGGAGGCCACCACGCTCGGCGCGGGCCTGCTCGCGGGAGTCGCAGCGGGCCACTGGGGCTCCCTCGCCGATGCGTGCGGTGCAACGACCGGCCACCGCACGGTGGAACCTTTGGGTGAACCGGGCGTCCCGCGGTCAGAATGGGAATCGGCCGTGTCCCGTGCGCGGTCGTGGATACCTGCCCTGTCGGCACTGGACTTCTAGTGTTGGTCGGCGTCAGAACCCGAGAGAACCAAAGGACACCCCTCGTGGACGAAACCCCGGAGATCACAGGCACCACCTACAGGACCCGTCGCGGGATCCTCTCGTCCTTGGTGGCGGCAGGAGCGGCCGTGGCTGTCGCGTCGCGTGCGTCGGCGGCCGAGGACGGCTCCGCCCCGACCACCACTGCTCCCCCGCACCGTGCAGGCTCGGACATCCCGGTGATCAACTCGCTCATCGCGCGGGAGGCCGACATGGTCGCCACCTACGAAGCCGCCGTCCCGGGTGTCAGCGGGGACGACCTCGCCGCCCTCAAGTTGATCCATTCCCACCACCTCGCGTACGTGCAGGCTCTCGCCGCGTACCTCGGCCGTGACGCAGTCTCCGCTGCGGGCACTGCGCTGGCACTGTCCGGCCGCGGCTACGCACAGCTGGCCCGTGAGCTCGCCGCACACGAGCGTGCAACGGTGGATGCACACGTCTCCGCCCTCAACTCCGTTGCGGGCCTCGATGCCGCGACCCTCGTGGCCTCGATCGTCACGGCCGAGGCACGCCACATCGGCGCGCTCCTGGTGTCGTCCACCGGCACCGTGCAGTCCCTCGCCCAGAACGCATGAGCACGAACGACACGAGACGGGAACCCACGATGAACGACCGAATCAGCAGACGCTCACTCATCCTGAACGGCGGCGCGGTCGCTGCGGCGGGCGTGATCCTCGCCGCATGCGGCAGCGAGCACTCCGGCCTCGCGCGCGTGGGCGAGGCCCCGGCCGCCACCGCACTCCCCGAGGCACACGTGTCCGACGTGGTTCTGCTGCGCACCGCGGAGTCGGTGGAGGCACTCGCCATCGAGGCACTGGGGTCCCCGGCAATCACGGGCAACGCGACCGCGTCGACCAAGCAGGCGATCGAGCAGTTCCTCGATGCACACCGCTCGAACCTCGCCGCCATCGCGCCGCTCGTCGCTGCCCGCGGCGGCAAGAGCGTCGACCGGCCGAACACCCGGATGATGGCGAACTACGTCGACACCGCGACCGCGCTCATCGCCGACAGCGACACCGCCGCCGATGACGTGCTCGTGTTCGTCCATGCGCTCGAGGCCGTCGTGGCCGCCACGTACCAGGCGTTCGTCGCCTGGACGAGCGAGCCCGCACTTCGCTCGGCGATGATGAGCCTCTCGGTGGCCCCGTCCCAGCACTCGGCCGCCACGGCACAGTTGATCAGGCCGGGCTCTGCCGGAATCGTGCCCGGGGTGGACGAGAACGGTGCCGCGCTGGTGGCCACCCTGCCGTCCGCCTTCGGTTCGCTGTCGGCATTCGACGCGACGGTCGGGAACCCCAACGACGCCGGTGCCCGCACCACGCTGTCCATGGAGACCCCGAGCCTCAACAGCCTCGAGTACTGACCCGGCACCCTCCCGGGCCGGGTACGGATCACCCTCGCCCGCGGCGCGATGCGTCCGTACACTCGTCGTCGACGGTGAGTCATTCGGGTGACCGCGGTGCGGATACGCACTGAGGAAAGTCGGGACTTCACAGGGCACGGTGCCGGCGAGAGCCGGGTCGGGGGAACCTGACGGACAGTGCAACAGAGAGCAGACCGCCGATGGACGGAGACGTCACAGGCAAGGGTGAAACGGTGCGGTAAGAGCGCACCAGCATGCGCAGCGATGCGTGTGGCTAGGCAAACCCCACCGGAAGCAAGGCCAAGCAGGGGGCGGGCTGCCCGCCCGCCGCAAGGCAACCCCCGGGTAGGCCGCGCAGATGGATGGTCACCACCCACGCAAGTGGGCACAGAATCCCGCTTACAGAATGGCTCACCGTCACCGGCCCTCCACGCGGAGCGTCAGCGCTCGACACCGACGAGATGATGTGTCTCGTTGAAACTGGCGAGCGCGGGGCCGTTCGGCCCGATGGCCACGGTGCAGATCGAGGCCCGGTCGAGCGACATGCGCCATGTCATCTCCGGCCCCGCCCCGAGTGCCCATGTGACGGCGCTCTTGATCGGCGACACGTGAGACACCACGATCACATCACCATTCCGCGCCGCATCGACCAGTTCCACGAGTGCCGGTCGCACCCGCTCGTCGAGTTCGGCGAGTGTCTCACCGTTCGGCGGGCGCAGGTGGGGGTCGTTGCGCCATGCCCGCCACCGGTCGGCCGGCACCTCGTCCATTCTCAGGCCGTCCCAGTCGCCGTAGTCGAGCTCCACGAACCTCCCGTCCACGGTGACATCGTCCGACACCGCGCCAGCGGTCTCCAACGCACGGGCCAGCGGGCTGCTGATCACCCTCGCGCCGGGGAACCTCGCACGCAGGTGCTCGCCGGTGAGACGGGCCTGCTCCCGGCCCACCCCGTCCAGCACGGTGTCCACCCTGCCCTGCAGGCGACCGCCGGCGTTCACCACGGTGCGGCCGTGACGCACGAGGATCAGCATGTGCCCGCACCGCCCCGGTCACCGGTTGTGTCGCGCACGGTGCGCACCACCCACACCGCGAGCAGGGCGCCCGCGATCTCGAGGGGCACGTTCCACCACCCACGGTCGAACGAGGGAAGGTTGTCACTGCCGAAGCCCGTGCCGGCGAACGGCCACCAGAACGCGGTGGTGCGCGCGAACACCCCGTCGAACACGAGGTGCATGAACATGCCGATCGGCACCGCGAGCAGCATCGGTCGCGACGGACTGCGGCCCCGCGTGGCGAGCATCACGAGTGCGAGAACGGTCACGCTCGCCGTCACCGAGTGCATCACCCAGGTGCCGCCGCTCCACACATCGACGATGTCGGGCAGGAGCGCGCCGAGCGCGAGCATGCGCAGGTCGAACCTGGGGTCACGGAACACGAACCACACGGCCGCGAACGCCGTTCCGACGAACCAGAGAACCACGCGGTCAGGCTAGGGAGCAATCGGGCCGCACGGCGTATCACTGCACCACGCGCACCGACTTCGGCACGCCCTTCGCGCAGTCGTACACGAGCGTGCGCAGCGGGTCGGCACCGGTGACGGGCACGGTGGGGTCGGTGATCTCCGGCGCGATGGTGGTGCCGGGGTCGGTGATGCGCACCGCCGGGCCCGTCGGTGCGACGGTGGTGACGGGCGGGACCGCCCCCGGGACCGTGGTGACCGGGGTCGTCACGGGAGTGCTCACGGGTGCGGCAGTGACAGGCACCGTGGGGGCGACCGTGTTCACCGGGCCGGTGAGCGTGCGCGGCAGCCGGCCCGACACAAGTTCTGCGGTGCAGTCCACCCCGGGCAGGAAGAGCCGGTACTGGTTGCGCACCGGCGCCGGCGGGGCGTCCCAGTCGAGAGGTTCCACGCCCTCGTGTGCGGCGTCCATGTACTGCTTCCAGATGCGCGCGGGGTAGGTGGCGCCCTGCACGCGCGGAACGCCGTCAGCGCGGAACTCGGGGATGTTCACCATCGGGGTGTAGCCCTTGGGGTCACCCACCCACACGGCGGTCGCGAGCTGCTTCGTGAACCCGACGAACCATGCGTTCGTGTTCTCGTCCTGGGTTCCGGTCTTGCCCGCAGCGGGGCGGTCACCCTCGAGCGGCGTGCGGCGCGCGGTGCCGCGGATGAGTGTCTGCTTCAGGATCGACACCGCCTTGTCGGCGGAGTCCTTGCGCATCGCCTGGTAGGTGACCGGGGTGTGCGTGTAGAGCACGTTTCCGAAACCGTCCTTGATGCCCTCGATGAAATAGGGCTCTGCGTGCACTCCCCCGTTCGCGATGGTCTGGCCGCCGGCCGCCATGTCGAACGCGCTCAGTTCGTTCGCCCCGGTGGAGAAACTGGCGTACGGCTGGATCGCGAAGATCTCCGGTCGCAGATAAGCCGACCCCGCGAGGCGGTACACGAGCGGGGGCATGCGGTTCAGGCCCACGATCTGGGCGAGGCGCGCGTACGCGCAGTTGATCGACAGCCACGTCTGCTCTGCCAGCGTGGTGAGCGGCTTGCTCACGCCCTTCGTGAGCACGAACGGCTCGTCGGGGTTGCCCGGGTTCGGGAACCGGCACGGCATCGTGCCGTCGATGAGATCTGTGCCCTCCACCCCGGCCTCGAGTGCCGCGGCGAGGATGAACATCTTCACGCTGGAGCCCGTCTGGCGCCC
>JBMUAQ010000023.1:0-23474 GCA_049454855.1 Ilumatobacteraceae bacterium | reverse complement strand
CTGCGCGCCGCGGGTACCGCCGACAGCTGCGGGGCAACGTGGCTGAGCGACGCGTTCGCCCAGATCGCGCCGTCGGCAATCTCGGTGGCGAGCTGCAGCATGCGGTCGCGCAGGGTGGCGAGGTACACGGGAGGAAGTGCGCCGCCGAACTTCTCGTTGGCCCGCATGGCAGCGACGTAGTCGCGGATGTCGGACAGCGGCCTGCCGGTCTCCACGCCGAGGCGCGCGGTGACGGGTCCGTGGCTCACGCCGATGCCGAACCGGAACCGTCCGCCCGACACCTCGTTGATGTGTGAGCAGGTGTTCGCCGCCTCCACGGGGTGGCTGTAGTAGATCGGCTGGATGGACGTCCAGTAGGGGATGGTGGACGTGACGTGCGCGAGCGACACGCAGAGCCCCATGGTCCCGCCGAGGCTGGGGCAGGCGATTCCCGAGAATCCCCGCCGTTCGGCCTCGACGGCGATGTCGAGCATCGCCTGCCGCTTGCCGGCCGTGGCAACGATGGACAGGGCAGGACGGGAGTTCGGTTCCGCGGGCATGGCAGTACCGTAGCCCCATGCTGCGCATCGGGATGGTGTGTCCCTACAGCCTCTCGGTGCCGGGCGGAGTGCAACAGCAGGTGCTCGGTCTCGCCCGTGCGATGCGCGCCAAGGGGCACGAGGTGCGTGTGCTCGGCCCGTGCGACGGCCCGCCCCCGGAGAGTTTCGTCACCCCGCTCGGCAACAGTCTCCCGACGGCAGCAAACGGTTCGATCGCGCCGCTGGCACCAGACGTGCCGGCCGCACTGCGCACGATCCGTGCGCTGAACGACGAGGCGTTCGATGTACTGCACGTTCACGAGCCGCTCGTGCCTGGTCCGTCGCTCAGCGCGGTGCTCATGAAGCTGGCGCCGGTGGTGGCCACGTTCCATTCGGCGGGAGACTCGGCTGCGTACCGCGTGTTCAACCGGCAACTCACCCGCATCGCGTCGCGCATCGACATCCGCGTCGCGGTGTCGAAGGACGCGGTGGATCTCGCCAGGCGCTACGTGGGCGGTGAGTACGAGGTGCTGTTCAACGGGATCGAGCTCGAGGTCTTCGACGGGCCCGAGCTCCCGCGTGAAAATGCGGTCTTCTACATCGGTCGCCACGAGCCGCGCAAAGGGCTCGGCGTGCTGCTGGAGGCGATGGCGCATCTGCCGGCGGACGTGCGCCTGTGGGTGGCCTCCGAAGGTCCCGAGACCGCGGAACTGAGGGCGCGCCACCGTGACGACCCGCGCATCGAGTGGCTCGGGCGCATCACCGATGAGGAGAAGATCCGCCGGTTGCGCTCCGCCCGCGCGTTCTGTGCACCGTCACTGCGCGGCGAATCCTTCGGAATCGTGCTTCTCGAGGCGATGGCGTCGTCTGTTCCGGTGGTGGCGAGCCGCATCGACGGGTACACGAACGTGGCCACGCACGATGTCGACTCCATCCTCGTGGAGCCCCAGAACCCGGAGGCCCTCGCCGCCGCACTGGCACGGGTGCTTGCCGACCCCCGGTTGTCCTCACGACTCGTCGCGGCCGGCGTGGAGAAGGCGAAGAAGTACTCGATGGACACGCTCGCCGACAACTACGTGGAGATCTACCGACGTGCCCTCGTGCTCGAGGCGAGCGACGTCACCGTCATCGAGGTGCCCCGTATGCTGAGGCGGTTCGAGGGCCGGTTCCTGCGCCGTTCCCGACCGGCACGCAATGCGCCGGGGCGCTGACCAGCAGGGGAGAGTCATCATGAGCACCGGTGTCATCGTTCTGGTCGTCGCACTGGTCGTGCTCCTGGGCGGTGTGCTGCTGTACAACTCGCTCATCCAGCGGCGCAACAGGGTCGACAACGCATGGTCCCAGATCGACGTGCAGCTGAAGCGGCGTCTCGACCTGCTGCCGAACCTTGTCGAGACCGTGAAGGGCTACGCGCAGCACGAGAAGTCCACGTTCGATGCGGTCATCACCGCGCGTCAGGCCGCTCTCGCGGCGCCGTCCACCCCGGCGGCCCAGGCGAGCGCCGACAATGCCGTCACCGGGGCGTTGCGGCAGCTGTTCGCCCTCTCCGAGGCGTACCCCGACCTGAAGGCGAACCAGAACTTCCTCGCACTGCAGGAGGAACTCACGGCCACCGAGGGCCGGGTTGCGTACGCGCGCCAGTTCTACAACGACGAGGTGCTCGGCCTGAACAACGCGATCCAGAAGATCCCGGGGGTGTTCGTGGCGCGGCTCGCCGGCATCGGACCCCGCGAGTACTTCGAGGCGGGCCCGGCGGCGCAGGAGCCGCCGAAAGTCACGTTCTGACACCGCTGCCTTCCTAGGCTCGGGTTCCCATGCACGATCTCATCGCATCCAACAAGCGCCGCACCGCGTTGCTCATGTCGACGTTCGTGGTGCTGCTGCTCCTCGTCGGTGCCGCGGTCGGCGTGCTGGTGGGGCAGGGCACGCTCGGCACCGTCGTCGCACTGTGCGTCGCGGGTGCGATGGCCTTCGGCTCGTACTGGAAGGCCGACCGTATCGCGCTGGCCGTGAGCCGGGCCCGGCCGGCAGACCCCGTGACATTCGCGAGGCTCCACAACCTCGTGGAGGGCCTCTGCATCGCGGGCGGTCTCCCGAAGCCCGGCGTCTATGTGATCGACGACCCCGCGCCGAACGCATTTGCCACGGGCAGGAACCCCCAGCACGCCGCGATCGCGGTGACCACCGGTCTCCTCGACCGGATGAACCGGGTCGAACTCGAGGGGGTGATTGCCCACGAACTGTCCCACATCCGCAACTACGACATCCTTGTGTCCACTCTCGCTGTCACGCTCGTGGGTGCCGTGGCAGTGCTTGCCGACATCGCGATGCGGAGGATGTGGTGGACCGGGGGGCGGGGCGCACGCGAGGGTGCCCGCCGGGACTCGTCGAACCCGCTCGCGCTGTTCGGTCTCGTGCTGTTGATCGTCGCGCCGTTGCTCGCCAGGCTCATGCAGGCAGCGGTGAGTCGCAACCGTGAGTCGCTGGCGGATGTGTCGGCGTGCCAGATGACCCGCTACCCGCCCGGCCTGATCGCCGCACTCGAGAAGCTGCGCGACGACGTCACCGTGACCCACTCTGCCTCGATGGCCACGGCCCACATGTGGATCGAGCAGCCGCTCTCGGGTGTGGGTGACGGCGGCAGGTGGCCCCGGTTGCATAGTCTCTTCAACACGCACCCGCCGCTCGAGGAGCGGATCGCACGACTGAAGGAACTGTGAGATGAGAACGCACCGCAGCAGGAAGACAGCATTCGCCGTGGCCGCCGCACTTCTGGCACCGGTTCTTGCGTCGTGCAGCGGTGGCTCCGGGGATGCCGCCACCACCGAGCCGGCAGTCGGGGCCGACACCACGGTCTCCGTCGCGCCGCCCACCCTGTACCCGCTCACCGGCCTGCCGGTCGACGACCCCGCAAAGGCGGTCCGGCCCGCACTGGTGGCAAAGATCGACAACCACCCGAATGCACGCCCGCAGGCGGGGCTCAACAAGGCAGACGTCGTCATCGAGGAGAACGTGGAGGGCCTGACCCGTTTCGCCGCCGTGTTCCACAGTGACGGCAGCGACCCCGTCGGCCCGCTGAGGAGCGGCCGCACACAGGACAAGATCTTCCTCGGTTCGTACAACAAGCCGCTCTTCATGTGGAGCGGGGGCAACTACCGCGTCACCCAGGTCATCAACCGCAGCGACCTCGTGAACATCGGTCACTCCGCATCGAAGGGCAAGGCCGGGTACTACCGCGAGAAGGCGCGCAAGATCCCGCACAACCTGTACGCGAGCACCACCAAGGGCTGGTCGCTCGCCCCCGAGGGCTCCGGTCCGCCGCCCGCGCAGTTCCTCTTCCGCGGTGTGAGTGATGCCATGCCCACCACTGCCGCACCGGTCGACGGTGCCAAGGTTCACATGTACAACGTGAAGGTGTACTGGAAGTGGGACGCGGCCGCGGGTCAGTTCATCCGGTTCACGGAGAACCTGAAGCGCGAGCTCGAGCCCCACATGTCGGCGGAGGGTGTGACCCCCGTCGACCAGGTGAACGCGAAGAACGTCATCGTCCTGTACTGCACCTACAAGCGCAGCTGGGCCGACCGCAAGAGCCCGGAGGCACAGACCACCGGCAAGGGCACGGGCTTCGTGCTCACCAACGGGACCATCATCCCGATCAACTGGGAGCGGGCCGAGCAGAAGGACGTGTTCACGTTCACCGACTCGAACGGTGCGGTGGTGCGGATGACCCCCGGCCGCACCTGGATCGAACTGGCCTTCAAGAACACGCTCGCGAAGGTCGACCCGGGCGTCGACCCGAAGAAGGTGGCCTGGCCGGCCATCTGACCGGTCGGCGGTCTCCCCGTCCGGCGTCGGTACGCTTCGGGACATGACCTCCACCCCTGACCAGTCCGTCGGAACGGCGCGTGTGAAGCGCGGCCTGGCCGAGATGCTGAAGGGCGGCGTCATCATGGACGTCGTCACCCCCGAGCACGCACGCATCGCCGAGGACGCGGGCGCGTGCGCCGTCATGGCGCTGGAGCGGGTGCCCGCCGACATCCGCCGCGACGGTGGAGTGGCGCGAATGAGCGACCCCGAGATGATCGAGGGAATCCAGGCGGCCGTGCGCATCCCGGTGATGGCCAAGGCACGCATCGGGCATTTCGTCGAGGCACAGATCCTCGAGTCGCTCGGGGTCGACTTCGTCGACGAGTCCGAGGTGCTCACACCGGCAGACGAGACGCACCACATCGACAAGTTCGCGTTCACCGTCCCGTTCGTGTGCGGCGCCACCAACCTCGGTGAGGCCCTTCGCCGTGTGAGCGAGGGCGCCAGCATGATCCGTTCCAAGGGCGAGGCCGGCACCGGCAACATCGTCGAGGCCGTGCGGCACCTTCGTTCGATCCTCGGTGACATCCGCAAGATCACCCAGGCCGACCAGGCCGAACTGTTCCAGTGGGCCAAGCAGCTGCAGGCCCCGCTGCCCCTCGTGCAGGAGATTGCAGAGACAGGCCGTTTCCCCGTGCCGATCTTCTGTGCCGGCGGAATCGCGACGCCCGCTGATGCGGCGCTCGCCATGCAGCTCGGGGCCGAGGCAGTGTTCGTCGGCTCGGGCATCTTCAAGAGCGACGACCCCGCACCCCGCGCGAAGGCGATCGTGGAGGCCACCACGCACTTCCGTGACCCGCAGATCCTCGCGAAGGTGAGTCGCGGACTCGGTGCCCCCATGACGGGAATCGGCATCGACGAACTTCTCCCCGCCGAGCGGTTCGCCCAGCGCGGCTGGTGACCCGCGGTGCCCGGTTCCGACGGGAGGCCCCCAGGTGAACCCTGTGATCGGTGTGCTCGCACTTCAGGGCGCGTTCGCTGCGCACGTGGAGGTTCTGGGTTCTCTCGGCACGCGCACCTCGGAGGTACGCACCGTCCGTGACCTGGAGAGGGTCGACGGTCTCGTCCTGCCCGGTGGTGAGTCGAGCACCATGTGGATGCTGCTCGAGTCGACAGGTCTCGCAGGTGCCGTGGCGGAGCGGATCGCGGGTGGCATGCCGGTTTTCGGCACGTGTGCGGGGATGATCCTCCTCGCCGCCCGGATCATGGACGGCCGTCCGGACCAGTCGAGTTTCGCGGCGATCGACATCGACGTGCGGCGGAATGCCTACGGCCGCCAGGTGGACTCGTTCGAGACCGACCTGCACACCGGGGTGGGCGACGTGCGGGGTGTGTTCATCCGGGCGCCGCGCATCGAGCGGGTGGGGGAGGGCGTCGAGGTGCTCGCGAGCATCGGCGACGAACCCGTTCTCGTTCGCTCGGGCGGCGCCCTGGCCGCCGCATTCCACCCCGAACTCTCGGGTGACGGGGCGTTGCACCGCTACTTTGTGTCCACCGTCAGGGAACCGGGAAGGGTCTGAGCATGTCGGGTCACTCGAAATGGGCGACGATCAAGCACAAGAAGGGCGCGGCAGACAAGGCCCGCGGGAAGTTGTTCGCGAAGCTCGCGCGGCAGATCGAGGTCGCAGCGCGCCTCGGCGGTGGTGACATTGACTCCAACGCCACGCTGCGCACGCAGGTCCTGAAGGCGAAGGCCGCCCAGATGACGAAGGACGCCATCGACCGGGCCATCAAGCGGGGGACGGGAGAGACAGGCGCGGCCAACTACGAGTCGATCACGTACGAGGCGTACGCACCGGGCGGCGTGGCGATGCTCATCGAGGTTCTCACCGACAACCGCAACCGCACTGCATCCGACGTGCGGTCGATCTTCACGAAACTCGGCGGCGCAATGGCCGAGCCGGGCGCCGTGGGCTGGCAGTTCTCCCGACGGGGCGTCGTCCTCGTGGGCGGGGAGACCGACGAGGACGCGGTCGTGTCCGCTGCCCTCGAGGCCGGCGCCGACGACGTCGAGCGGGACGGCTCGAGCTGGCGCGTCCTGACCGACCCGTCGCAGGTGTACGACGTGAAGGATGCACTCGAGAGCTCGGGTGTCCCGGTTCTCTCGGCCGAGAGCACCATGGTGTCGTCCACCACGATCGAGGTGTCCGACCGTGACGACGCTCGCAGCATCCTCCGGATCATGGACGCGCTGGACGACAATGATGACGTGCAGGACGTGTTCGCCAACTTCGACATCCCGGAATCGCTCATGGAGGAGGTCGGCTGATGGCCGTCGGCATCGGGGACATCGCCCCGGACTTCACACTTCCCGGCACGGGCGGGGTCACCCACACCCTCTCGTCGTACAGGGGCAAGGCGGTGGTCATCGTGTTCTACCCGGGTGACGACTCGCCGGTCTGCACGAAGCAGCTGAACTCCTACAACGACGAGCTCGGCGCGTTCAACAACGTGGGGGCGCAGGTGCTCGCCATCTCCGCCCAGGACATCTCGAGCCACGAGTCGTTCTCCGGCAAGCACGGGTTCGGGTTCCCGCTGCTGGCCGATGTCGACAAGAAGGTCGCCGATGCCTACGGCACGGTCGGGCCGCTCGGCTTCCCCCGACGGAGTGTGTTCGTTGTCGATGCCAAGGGTGTCATCCGGTATGCACACCGGGCCATCGCCGGGCTCACCTACCGCCCCGTTTCTGAGCTGGTCGCCGCCGTGGAAGAGGCCAACCGACAGGCCTGACAGCCCGGGGCCGCCAAGCGGCAGTCCGCGGGGGTGCACCCCCCGTGCACCCCTCACGGTTAGAGTGCAAACATATGTTCGCTCACCCAGCCACACCCGGTGCCCCCCAGGAGGGTCTCGCTGGGGGCGAGGTGGTGCTCGGGATCGATCCCGGTCTCACCCGGTGCGGGTACGCGGTGTTGCTCCCGGGCCGGGGAGGTGCGGTGCAGGCCCTGGCGATGGGCGTGGTCCGTACCTCGGCCACCGCCCCGCTCCCGCAACGCCTCGCCGACCTGCAGGCCGAGGTCTCCTCGCTCATCCGCGAGCACCGGCCGTCCGCTGTGGCCGTGGAGCAGGTGTTCTTCCAGACAAACGTCCGCACGGCGATGTCGGTGGGGCAGGCGAGCGGAGTCGTGCTGGCGCTCGCAGCCGCATCGGGGTGCACGGTTGCCCAGTACACACCGTCGCAGGTGAAGGACGCCGTGGCGGGATGGGGAAGCGCAGGCAAGGAGCAGGTGCAGAAGATGGTGCAGAAGCGGCTCGGACTCGCGTCGCTGCCCAGGCCGGCGGATGCGGCCGACGCCGCTGCAATTGCGATGTGCCACATCGCGGTGGCACCGTTCACGCGGTCGCGTGAGGCCGCCGCGGCGAGGGGGCGATCGCGGTGATCGGAAGTCTCCGAGGGTCCGTTGTCGAGCGGCTCCCGTCGTCGGTGCTGCTGGTGGAGGTGGCCGGGGTCGGGTACCTGTGCAGCGTCACCCCGTCCACGTTCGCCGAGCTCGAACCCACGGTCGAGGTGTTTCTCCACATCCACCACCACATCCGTGAGGACGCACAGACGCTGTACGCGTTCCGCACCCGTGCCGAGAGGGACGCCTTCGACCTGCTCATCGACACGCACGGCGTCGGGCCGGCGATGGCCATGAACATCCTCTCGGTGTTCGCTCCGCAGGCTCTCGCCACGGTCATCGCATCGGGTGACACCGCTGCACTCACCTCGGTCCCCGGAGTTGGCCGCAAGACAGCGGAGAGGCTCATGGTGGAGCTGAAATCAAGACTCTCCGGGGGTCTCGACGACATCGCCGACGCGACAGCGGGCATCCAGTCGGTCACCGCCGACGTCCGCGAGGCACTTGCCGCTCTCGGTTACTCGGCCGACGAGATCCGCGAGGCGATGCGGCAGGTGGCGAACGTGAAGAACAGCGAGACCATGCTGCGCGATGCGCTTGCTCTCCTGGGGGCGCGCCGTGCGGGATGAGTTCCTCGATCCGGGCCTCCAGTCGGAGGCGGAACAAGGGGACGAGGCGGGCCTGCGGCCGCGCGAACTCGCGGACTTCGTGGGCCAGAGGGAGCTGAAGGAACACCTCGACATCGTCCTCGGGGCCGCGCGTCAGCGGGGCCAGGCCGCCGATCACATCCTGCTCGCGGGGCCGCCCGGGCTCGGCAAGACGACTCTTGCGGGAATCGTTGCCGCTGAGATGGGGGTTGCCCTCCATGTCACGAGTGGGCCGGCGCTCGAGCGCGCTGGTGATCTCGCGTCGATCCTCACGAAGCTCCAGGAGGGCGACGTTCTCTTCATCGACGAGATCCACCGCCTGTCGCGCACGGTGGAGGAGATCCTCTACCCGGCCATGGAGGACTACCAGATTGACATCGTGGTGGGGAAAGGGCCCGCAGCATCCTCCATACGTCTCTCGTTGCCGCGGTTCACGCTGGTCGGCGCCACCACGCGCACAGGGATGATCACGGGGCCGCTTCGCGACCGGTTCGGGCTCGTTGCGCGCCTCGAGTACTACGACGACGACGAACTGTGCAGCATCGTGGAACGGGCGGCCGGCATCCTCGACGTCCCGCTGGTCGACAGCGCAGCCCGTCAGATCGCACGACGCAGCCGCGGAACCCCGCGCATCGCCAACCGTCTGCTGCGACGCGTGCGCGACTTCGCCGAGGTGCGCGGCAACGGTGTGGTCGACCCCGCGACGGCCTCGGAGGCACTGGCCGTGTTCGGGGTCGACGAGCGCGGGCTCGACAAGGTCGACCGCGCCGTGCTCGATGCGCTGTGCAACAAGTTCGCAGGCGGTCCGGTGGGGCTCACCACTCTGGCCATCGCGGTGGGAGAGCAGCCCGAGACGGTCGAGGACGTGTACGAACCGTTCCTCATCCAGCAGGGGCTCCTGGCACGCACGCCCCGCGGTCGCGTGGCCACCGATGCGGCGTGGCAGCACATCTCGCAGGCGTAGCCTTGCGCAGGTGCGCCTCTCGGACATCGACTACCACCTGCCCGAGGAACTGATCGCACAGTCACCCGTCGAGCCGAGGGACTCCGCCCGGCTCCTGGTGGACACCGGTGGTGAACCTCGTGATGCGGCCGTGTCCGACCTCGACTCACTGCTGCGCGACGGTGACCTGCTGGTGGTCAACGACACCAGGGTCCTGCCGGTGCGGCTGTCCCTTCACAGGGCGTCCGGCGGTGCCGCCGAGGTGTTCCTGCTCGAGTCGTGCGATGACTCAGGTGCGGCGTGGGAGGCGATGGTGAGGCCGGCCCGCAAGTTGCGGGAGGGGGAGGTGCTGCAGCATGACGGCGTCCCCGCGGTGCGCATCGGTCCCCGCACCGCTGCCGGCGACACCTTCGAGGTGGAGCTACTCGGGGATGACCCGTCGGGTCTGCCGATGAGAATCGGGTCGGTTCCCCTGCCGCCCTACATCCGTGATCCGCTGGCGGATCCCGAGCGGTACCAGACCGTGTACGCGCGCGAACCGCGCAGTGCGGCGGCACCGACTGCGGGGCTCCATTTCACCCCCGCCCTCCTGGAGCGACTGTCACTGTGCGGTGTCGCGACGGCGAACGTGGAACTGGTGGTGGGCATCGACACCTTCAAGCCCGTGACGGAGGACGACCCCACACGGCACCGCATCCACACGGAGCGTTACTGCGTCCCGGAGTCCACCGTTGCCGCGGTGAGGGATGCACGGCGCGTGGTGGCTGTCGGCACCACTGCCGCACGGGCCCTCGAGTCCGTTGCCGCCACGGGCAAACGGGAGGGACGGACCTCGTTGTTCATCTCCCGCGGTCACGAATGGAGGTCGGTCGATCTCCTGATGACCAACTTCCACATGCCACGCACCACTCTTCTGTTGATGATCGACTCTTTCGTGGGTCCGCGGTGGCGCGACCTGTACGCGCATGCGGTCCGGGAGCGCTACAGGTTCCTGTCGTTCGGTGACGCGATGCTGCTCGACCGTCATGCCACGGGGTCCCCCCGTGTTTGAGATCGTCCACACCACCTCGGCAACTTCGGGCAGCGCCCGCACCGGGCAGGCGGTCACCGCCCGGGGGGCATACGAGACCCCGTGCTTCATGCCGGTCGGCACGCGTGGTGCGGTGAAGTACCTGAGTGCCGACGACTACGCGATGCTCGGTGCGCGCATCGTGCTCGGGAACACCTACCACCTCATGCTGAGGCCGGGTGCCGAGGTGATCGAGGGTTTCGGAGGGCTCGGTGCGTTCGCCGGCTGGGACGGGCTGACCCTCACCGACTCCGGCGGTTTCCAGGTGTTCTCTCTTGACCCGAAGGTCGACGATGACGGCGTCACGTTCCGCTCCACCTACGACGGCTCCACCCACCGGTTCACCCCGGAGACTGCGGTCGACGTCCAGCAGCGGATCGGCGCCGACATCCAGATGGTGCTGGACGTGTGCACTGCCCTGCCGGCGTCGGATGCCGACGTGCGGCAGGCGCTCGAGCGCACCGCTGCATGGGCGGTACGGGCGAGGAATGCGCACACACGACCCGACCAGTCGCTCTTCGGCATCGTCCAGGGCGGCACACATGCAGCCATGAGGGCCGAGAGTGCGCGGAGAACGGTGGAGATCGGTTTCGACGGATATGCCATCGGGGGGCTGTCGGTCGGCGAGACTCGCGAGGAGATGCTTCCCGCGCTCGCGGCTGCGGTGGAGCATCTGCCCCTCGACCGGCCGCGCTACCTCATGGGAGTGGGCGACCCCGCGTCCATCGTGGAGGCGGTGGCACTCGGTGTCGACCAGTTCGACTGCGTCCTGCAGACCCGTCTCGGCCGCCACGGGACCGCACTCACCTCTGAGGGCAAACTGCACGTGAAGAACGCAAGGCATGCACGTGACGATTCACCCCTCGATGGGACGTGCTCGTGCCCCGTGTGTGCCCGGCACTCCCGTGGCTACATCCGGCACCTGATGCAGGCCGGGGAGCCAACCGCATCGCGGCTCGTTTCGATGCACAACGTCTCATGGACACTGCAGTTGATGGAGTCCATCCGCATGTCCATCGCCGCCGGCACGTTCGGGGACCTCAGGGCCCGGGTCCTCGCCGTGTGGGGGTAGGGCCCGGGCACCCGCCCCGTCGCTAGGCTCGTCACCCGTGACCCCCGCCCTGATTGCCGAAACCACCACCACGACCACCAGCGGCGGCAGCGCCATCGTCCAGGTCCTCTTCTTCGGGGCGATCTTTGCGGGCATGTACTTCCTGCTGCTGCGTCCCCAGCGCAAGAGGATGAAGGAGACCGCGGCGCTCCAGTCGAGCATTGCGGTCGACGACGAGGTGGTCCTGAACTCGGGCATCTACGGCTTCGTGACGGCCATCGAGGGCGATGTCCTCTGGCTCGACATCGCTGACGGTCACGGCACGGAGCGAATCGAGATCCGCGTGTCGCGGGGTGCCGTGGCGCGCAAGGTCGTCGCCACCGAACAGAAGTGACCCGATGACGCGCCGTCTCGTCGTCACACTGGTTGCCACCTTGCTGGTGACCGGGGGTCTGTTTGCCGCGGGGATCGTGGCGGGCAACCGGCCGTCGCTCGGTCTCGACCTCCAGGGCGGGGCCTCCGTCACCCTCACCCCGAAGGGCACATTCGACGACGCCGCAATCGGCGTGGCGGTCGACGTGATCCGCCAGCGGGTGGACTCCATCGGCGTTGCCGAGCCCGAGATCATCCGTCAGGGGAGCACCGTGGTGGTGAACCTCCCCGGCGTGAAGGACCAGCAGCGCGCACTCGAGCTCGTCGGTCGCTCCGGTGAGGTGCAACTGCGCCCCGTGATCCAGATGGGCCAGCAGACTCCCGACGACACGGCTGCGACGTCCACAACCGTGGCCGGGTCGCAGGGCACGACGTCGTCGACCCTCGCCGAGCCGACGGGCGGGCTCGGCAGCTCCCGCACACCGTCCAGCTCTGTGCCCCCGTCGGACAGCGTGCCGGACACCGGCGCAACCCCGCCCGCTGATACCCCGGCCACCGACACCCCGCCTACTGACACAACGGTGCCCGCAGGCACCGGCCTGGAGCCGGGCCAGGAGGTCCTGCTCGCGAACAAGGGTGATGCCGTGTACCTCGTGGGTCCGGTTGCCGCCACCGGCAAGGTGTTCGAGAAGGAGGCGGCCCCGGAGATCTCGAACGGCGGTTGGGTCGTCAACGTGTCGTTGCGCGGCGGCTCCGACGGTGAGGACCAGTGGAACTCGCTCGCGCAGAAGTGCTACTCGGGCGACGCCACGTGCCCCACGAAGCAGATCGCAATCGTGCTCGACGGCAAGGTGATCTCCGCCCCCGTGGTGCAGACACCGCAGTTCAACGGGAGCGTGCAGATCTCCGGGGACTTCACCGAGGCGGAGGCTGCCGACCTCGCCAAGATCCTCCAGTTCGGGGCCGTGCCGGTGCAGTTCGACACGCCCACCGTGCAGACGGTCTCTGCCACGCTGGGCAAGAGCTCCCTGAACGCCGCGATTGTGTCGGGCCTCATCGGTGTGGCCCTGGTCCTGCTTTTCCTCATCCTCTACTACCGGCTCATCGCTCTCGTGGTCATCGCGGGCATCGGCGTGTCGGGAATGCTCCTGTGGACCGTCATCTCGTGGTTGTCGCGCACGAACGGCCTGGCCCTCACGCTGTCGGGAGCCGCGGGCATCATCGTGTCGATCGGTGTCACCGTGGACTCGTACGTGGTTTTTTTCGAGAAGCTGAAGGATGATCTCAACAAGGGCCGCACGCTGCGCAACTCGGCTGCCCGCGGGTTCGACAGTGCATGGCGCACGATCCTCGCCGCTGACACCGTGTCGTTCCTCGGGGCGCTCGTGCTCTGGTGGCTCACGGTCGGGCCGGTGCGCGGCTTTGCGTTCTTCCTCGGTCTGTCCACCCTGTCCGACATCGTGGTGTCGTATTTCTTCACGAGGCCGACCGTCCTGCTCCTGGCCCGCACCGGCTTCATGAACAGGGCCGGGGTGCTCGGTGTCCGCAGGCCTGCAGCAGCGGAGGTGGCGTCATGAGGGGTGCGTTCGGTCGTCTCTACAGGGGCGAGACCACGGTCGATTTCTTCGGCCGACGGAAGTGGGGGTTCCTGTTCTCGGGCGCCCTGCTCGTCATCACCCTCGGGTCGGTCCTCCTCCAGGGCCTGAACCTCGGCATCGACTTCAAGGGCGGAGTTGCCTGGGAAGTTCCCGTCACCTCCACGTTCGACATCGAGGCCGGCAAGGAGGTTCTTTCCGCCGAGGGAGTCGAGGAGAGATCAGCCAAGTTCCAGGTGCTGACCTCGTCAGGCGAGCAGCGCGTCCGCATCCAGGCCGGGGCCCTCGAGCCCGCGAAGGTCACCGAGGTCCAACAGGCACTTGCCGACAGGGCGAAGGTCGACCTGGAGGACGTGAGCCAGGCGACCGTCAGCTCCACCTGGGGCCGGAGCATCACGAACAAGGCCGTGCGTGCGCTGCTGGTGTTCATGCTGTTCGTCTCGGCGTTCATCTCGTGGCGCTTCGAGTGGCGCATGGCGGTGTCGGCCATCGCGGCGATGGTGCACGATGTGGGCGTCAGCGTGGGTGTGTACTCCGTGCTCAGTCTCGAGGTCACGCCGGCCACCGTGGTGGCGTTCCTCACGATCCTCGGGTTCTCCCTGTACGACACCATCGTCGTGTTCGACAAGGTGCACGAGAACACGCAGCGTTTCTCCGGGAGCCGGGTGTCGTACGGCGACATCGTGAACGTGTCGATGAACCAGGTGCTGATGCGCTCGCTCAACACCTCGGTCGCCGCCGTGCTGCCGGTGATCAGCCTGCTCGTTCTCGGTTCGGGCGTGTTCGGTGCCGTGGCACTGCAGGAGTTCGCCCTCGCCCTCATCGTGGGCCTCGCGACGGGCGCGTACTCGTCCATCTTCATCGCGGCGCCTCTGCTCGGCATCCTGAAGAACCGGGAGACCGCGTACGCACCGCAGAGGAACTCCCTCTCGCTCGGCGCCGAGATGGCCCACCTCATGGCCACAGGGGCCCCGGCGGGCCGGCGCGGTGCGGTGGTGTCGAGGGTGGCCGATCTCGAGAGCGAACCGGCCGCCGCGCTCGTCACGGCCGAGGCAGTGCTCAGCCACCCCCCGCGGCCCCGCAAGAAGGGCCGTCGCTAGGCTCGCCCCATGGGCACCGCTGACCGCGTCCTTCCGTGGCGCCGGCACCACAGCGCCCCGATCGAGGAACTTGCGCCCCTGCTCGCGTCGTACCGGCGCAGGCACCCGAAGCGCCCGGTCACCATGGTCAACCGCGCCTACGAGACGGCACGTGTGGCCCACCAGAACCAGATGCGCTCGTCCGGTGAGGCCTACATCAACCACCCGATCGCGGTGGCGCGCATCGTCGCGGAAGTGGGCCTCGACGAGGTGTCGCTCGCCGCGGCACTGCTCCATGACGCGGTGGAGGACACCGAGATCACCCTCGATGACGTGCGGCGTGACTTCGGCGAGGAGGTCGCCTCGCTCGTCGACGGCGTCACCAAGCTCGACAGGATCCAGTTCGACTCGCGCGAGGAGCAGCAGGCCGCCACGATGCGCAAGATGCTCGTGGCGATGGCCCGCGACATCCGCGTGCTCGTCATCAAGCTCGCCGACAGGCTCCACAACATGCGGACCCTCGCGGGCACCCCGGTGGAGAAGCAGCAGCGTGTCGCCCAGGAGACGCTCGACATCTATGCCCCGCTCGCGCACCGCCTCGGCATGCAGGAGATGAAGCAGCAGCTCGAGGACCTCGCGTTCTCGGCCCTGTACCCGAAGCGGTTCGCGGAGCTCGACCACCTGGTGTCGAGCCGCACGCCCGAGCGTGACGTGTACCTGGCCAAGGCCATCGCGGAGGTCCAGGGTCGCCTGGCCGATGCCCAGATCGTGGGCGAGGTCACCGGACGCGGCAAGCACCTGTGGAGCATCTACGAGAAGATGGTGCAGAAGGACCGCGACTTCGACGAGATCTTCGACCTCAACGCAATCCGCATCATCGTGGACAACGTGCGCGACTGCTACGGGGCGCTCGGCTGCATCCACGGGAAGTGGAAGCCGGTGGTGGGCAGGTTCAAGGACTACATCGCCATGCCGAAGTTCAACCTGTACCAGTCACTGCACACCACCGTCATCGGTCCCGGGGGCAAGCCCCTCGAGGTGCAGATCCGCACCCGGGAGATGCACGAGCAGGCCGAGTTCGGCGTGGCTGCCCACTTCAACTACAAGCACGGCACGGAACAGTCCGACATGGACTGGCTCGGTCGCATCATCGACTGGCAGACCGAGGCACTCGACCCCGACCAGTTCATGGCCGACCTGAAGTCCGACCTGGAGCAGGAGGAGATCTTCGTCTTCACGCCGAAGGGCCGCGTGATCACCCTTCCCGTCACGTCCACCCCGGTCGACTTCGCGTACGCGGTGCACACGGAGGTGGGGCACCGGTGCGTGGGTGCCAGGGTGAACGGCCGTCTGGTGCCGCTCGACAGCTCACTCACGTCTGGCGACACGTGCGAGATCTTCACGTCGAAGGTGGAGGATGCGGGACCGTCGCGCGACTGGCTCGGCTTCGTCCGGTCACCCCGCGCCCGCAACAAGATCAAGCAGTGGTTCACGCGGGAGCGCCGCGAGGACATGGTGGAGGCGGGCCGCGACGAGCTGGCCGCCGAGCTGCGCCGCGAGGGGCTCCCGGTCGAGCGCATCTGGGACTCCGACGTCCTCGTGAACGAGATGGAGGCGATGAACATCTCCGACCCCGACACTCTCTTCGCCGCGATCGGGGAGCACCACGTGTCGGCGCGCGGTCTCGCGCAGCGGATCGGCAGGGCGGTGCGCAACGAGGCCGAGGGCGAGGTGCTGGCGATGCCGATGCGGGCCGACCGCACCGACGGCATCCCGCGGACCACCACCGGCATCCATGTGGAGGGCCTCGACGACGTCCTCGTTCGACTGTCGCGCTGCTGCACCCCGGTTCCCGGGGATGACATCGTCGGCTTCGTCACGAAGGGTCGTGGTGTGAGCGTGCACAGGGCCGACTGTGCGAACGCGACCACCCTCACCCACGGTGAGCCCGCGCGGCTCGTGGATGTCGAGTGGTCAGGATCCCTCGCCGGTGCACTGTTCCGGGCCGGGGTGGAGGTGGTGGCGCTGGACAGGAGCCGCCTCCTGCGTGACGTGGCGAACTCGCTGTCGGAGGAGCACGTGAACATCGTGGCGTGTGCGACGCACACCGGCTCCGACAAGGTGGCCCGCATGCGCTTCGAGTTCGAGCTGGGGGACCCCAACCATCTCGACTCCGTGCTGCGCACCATCAAGGCCATCGACTCGGTGTACGACGCATATCGCATCGTGCCCGGCGGCGGCCCCGACTAGCCTTTGCCGTCGTGCCGAGTTTCCAGACCAGTCCGGGCACCCGCGACATCCTGCCGCCCGAGGCCGGTCGCTGGCGTGCCCTCGAGGAGCTCTTCGCCGGCACCGTGGAGCCCGCCGGGTACGGACACATCATCCCGCCGGTGTTCGAGGACATCGGGGTGTTCTCCCGCCTCGGTGACTCCACCGACGTCGTCACGAAGGAGATGTACGACTTCGTCGACAAGGGTGAACGTCACGTCGCACTCCGCCCCGAACAGACTGCGAGCATCTGCCGTTCGTATGCCCAGCACCGCCCCGTTGCGCCGTGGAAGGTGTGGTACTCCGGCCCGAACTTCCGCTACGAGAAGCCCCAGGCAGGCCGCTACCGGCAGTTCGACCAGGTCGGCGTGGAGGTCCTCGGTGCCGACGACGCACTCCTCGATGCCGAGGTCGTGGCGCTTGCCTGGCGTTTCTTCCACTCCCTCGGGCTGCGTCGCGTGGAACTGGTGGTGAACTCACTCGGCGATGCGGGGGACCGCAGCGCATATGCAGATGCACTGCGCACGCACTTCGGGGCGAGGTCAGCCGAACTCGCACCCGAGACGCGCGAGACCCTGTCGCGAAACCCGCTGCGGGTGCTCGACTCCAAGAGGGAAAGTGATGCGGCGGCCGTGGCGGATGCACCACGCATGGGGGAGTTCCTCTCGGAAGCGGCACGTGACCATTTCGCCCGGTTCATCTCGGGTCTCACGGCTCTCGGCGTGCCGTTCCGCGTGGATGAGCGTCTCGTGCGCGGACTCGACTACTACCGCCGGACCACCTTCGAGTTCGTGGCCGCGTCCCTGGAGGGGGCCCAGAATGCCGTGGGCGGAGGGGGACGCTACGACGGACTGGTGGAGGACCTCGGCGGCCCGGCAACAGGCGGCGTGGGTTTTGCCCTCGGTGTCGACCGCACACTGCTCGCGTGTGACGCAGAGGGTGTCTTCCCTGCCGCTGGAGGTGCCGTCGAGGTGTTCGTGGTGGACACCGCGGACGGACTCGCCGCCCTGCGGATCACCGACGCGGTGCGCGCGGCAGGTTGGACGGCAGACCGTGCGTTCGACGGACGCAGCATGAAGTCACAGATGAAGTCGGCGGACCGCAGCGGAGCGCGTGTCGCAGTGATCGTCGGCCCTGACGAGGCGGCGTCGGGCACGTGCACGGTGCGCGACCTTGCCGACTCGAGCCAATCCACAATCGCGCAGGACGCCCTGCTCGCGCACCTGGCCGGCGTGCTCGGCCCCCGCACCCCCCGGAGGACGATGTGAACGACCCGAACCCCACCGCGATGCGCACGCACATGTGCGGTCATCTCACGTCCGCACACATCGGCCAGCGGGTGTCCGTGTGCGGATGGGTGTCGCGTCGCAGGGAGCACGGCGAGCATCTCGCGTTCGTCGACCTGCGCGACCACAGCGGTGTGGTGCAGTGCGTGGTGGACGACTCCACCGACGTCCGCAGCGAGTGGGTGGTGCGGGTGACCGGCACGGTGAGGGCACGTCCGGAGGGGACGGTGAACACCTCGCTGTCCACCGGTGAAGTGGAGGTGGGGGACTGCACCGTCGAGGTGCTGAACTCCGCCGAGCCCCCGCCGTTCCCCGTCGATGCACGTGCCGACGACGTGGACGAAGCGGTGAGGCTGCGGTACCGCTACATCGACATCCGCCGGGAGCGGATGCAGCGCAACCTCAGGGTGCGGGCGCGCGTGAACAGCGCCATCCGCACGGAGATGGAGAGAAACGGCTTCCTCGAGGTGGAGACCCCGTTCCTTATGCCCTCCACCCCTGAGGGCGCACGTGAGTTCCTCGTGCCCTCGCGCAAGGAACCGGGGTCCTTCTTCGCCCTGCCGCAGTCGCCGCAGCTGTGGAAACAGTTGCTGATGGTGTCGGGTGTCGACCGCTACTACCAGATCGCGCGTTGCCTGCGGGACGAGGACCTGCGGGCGGACCGTCAGTACGAGTTCATGCAGCTCGACGCCGAGATGTCGTTCGTCTCGCAGGACGATGTTCTCGACTTCATCGGCCGTGCCGTCACCGCCGCCGCGGAGGCCGTCACCGGGGAGCGCCCGCCGGCCATCGAGAGGATCACCTGGCGTGAGGCGATGGAACGCTTCGGGGTGGACAAACCAGACCTCCGTTTCGGTCTCGAGCTGGTCGAGCTGACGGGCATCTTCGCCTCCACTTCCTTCAAGGCATTCGCGGGTGCGGAGTCGATCAAGGGGCTGTGCGTGCGTGCATCCGAGCACCCCGAGACGGCGGGCGCCGGTCGCAACAGGCTCGACGCACTCACGGACCGCGCGAAGAAGCTCGGCGCGAAGGGTCTCGTGTGGATGCGGGTCCTCGCCGACGGCGGGCTCGACTCGCCCGTGGCGAAGTTCCTGGAGGAGGCCGAGAGGGCCGCGCTCATCTCGGCCACCGGGGCGACGGAGGGCGATCTCATCCTGATCGTTGCCGACGAGTGGGACACCACGTGCGGGGTGCTGGGCCAGTTGCGAAACGACATCGGCCGCCCGCCCGTGCACCAGGGTCCCTACCGTTACGTGTGGGTCACCGAGTTCCCACTCTTTGTGGGGGTGGACAAGACCACCGGCCGGCCGACACCGGGCCACCATCCCTTCTGCCATCCCCATCCCGACGACATCGGGCTCTTCGAGAGCGATCCGCTGCGGGTGAGGGCGCTCGCGTACGACCTGGTTCTCAACGGATGGGAGCTCGGGTCCGGGTCCATCCGGATCCACGAACCGGCACTCCAGAGGAGGGTGTTCAACCTGCTCGGCATCAGCGACGAGGAGGCAGACCGCAAGTTCGGGTTCTTCCTCCAGCCGTTCCGGTACGGGGCGCCGCCGCACGGGGGATTCGCGTTCGGCATCGACCGGCTCACCGCGATCCTTGCCGGGGAGGAGAACATCCGCGAGGTGATCGCCTTCCCGAAGACGCAGAGCGGCTCGGACCCGATGACGAATGCGCCGACCCCGGTCGACCCTGCGCATCTCGCCGAACTTGGCCTGAGGCTGCTCCCGCCCCCGGCCGGGAACCAATAGGGTGCCGGGCGAGAGGAACCTCTTCTCCGCTTCCGCGGAGGAACGCCTCAGGGAGCGTGCGCCCCTGGCCGCGCGGATGCGACCCACCACGCTCGATGAGGTGCTCGGCCAGGACGAGATCGTCGGTCCCGGTCGCCCGCTGCGGCGGCTCATCGAGGCTGACGTGCTCTCGACGGTCATCCTCTGGGGGCCGCCCGGGACGGGCAAGACGACGCTCGCGGGCATCATCGCCGCGGCGACCAACAGGGAGTTCGAGAGGCTGTCGGCGGTCTCGTCGGGTGTCAAGGACCTGCGCGAGGTGATCGAGCGAGCCGAGGACCGTCAACTGCGGTACTCGCTCGGCACCCTGTTGTTCGTGGACGAGATCCACAGGTTCTCCACCACGCAGCAGGATGCACTGCTCCATGCGGTCGAGAGCGGTCTGCTCTCGATGATCGGGGCCACGACCGAGAACCCGTCCTTCTCGGTGAACCCCGCCCTGCGCAGCCGGGCGTCGGTGTTCCGGCTGCGGCCGCTCGACACACCGGCACTACTGCAGGTGCTGCGCCGCGGACTGGAGCTGGAGGGCATGACGGCACCTGACAACGTGCTCGCGGTCATTGCCGAGCGGTGCACCGGCGACGCGCGGCAGGCGCTGACGGCTCTCGAGGTGGCGTGTGCGGTCGCCACGGGCGGGGAGGTCACGGCGGCAGACGCGGCCGCCGCACTCGACACAGCGGTGCAGCGTTTCGACCGTGACGCGCACTACGACATCGCCTCGCCCTTCATCAAGAGCATGCGTGCCGGCGACGTGGACAGCGCACTCCACTGGTTGGCGCGGATGGTCGAGGGTGGCGAGGACCCCCGGTTCATCGCCCGGCGGATCGTGATCTTCGCGAGCGAGGACGTCGGCACGGCGGATCCGGCGGCTCTCCCGGTTGCGTCGGCCGCCGCGCAGGCGGTTGCGCTGATCGGCATGCCCGAGGCCCTGCACAACCTGGCGCACGCGGTGGTGCACATGTCGCTGGCGCCGAAGAGCCGTGCGGTCACCGATGCGATCGGCCGTGCGGTCGAGGATGTCCGTGCCGGCCGCACCGGCGAACCACCGGTCGTGGGGCCCGGCACGGTGTCGTTCAGGCCCGTGGGCGTCGACGTGCCGGGGTACTACCGTGGCCATGATGCGGACTGAACGAGTGGCGCGGGGGTACGGGCGGTGATGCGCCGGCTGTTCTGGTTCGTGCTCGGTGCCGTGTGCGGTGCCGCCGCGTACGCAAAGGTACGCGCGTTGCTCGGTGAGGCCCGCGAGGCGATGACAGTGCGCAATGTCCTGGCAGCTGCGAGGACGCTGCTCGGCGCGCTCTGGGCGAAGGCGAGCGGATACGTGTCGGGGCACATCGTGGGAACGGACGACAGCAGCGATGCCACCACCGTGACCGGTGCACCCGTCCGCCGTCACCTCGCAACCCGTCCGAGCAGTCGTCACGGCTAGCATCTCTGCCTCATGGCAGGTGGTCGGGAACCGCGCACGGCGGACGAGTTGAGGCAGGCGTTCACCTCGTATTTCGCCTCCCACGGTCACTCGGTGGTGCCGTCGGCGAGCCTGATCCCGCACGACCCCACCCTCATGTTCACGGTGGCCGGGATGGTCCCCTTCAAGCCGTACTTCCTGGGTGACGAGGCCTCCCCGTACTCGCGTGCGGTCAGCGTGCAGAAGTGTGTCCGCGCCGGCGGAAAGCACAACGACCTCGACGACGTGGGACGCACGAAGCGTCACCTCGTGTTCTTCGAGATGCTCGGCAACTTCTCGTTCGGTGACTACTTCAAGGCTGACGCCATCCCGTGGTCATGGGAGCTTGTCACCGAGGTGTTCGGCTTCGACGGGGACCGTCTGTGGATCACGGTCCACGAGAGTGACGACGAGGCAGAGGCGATCTGGCACGAGGAGATCGGCGTCCCGATGTCGCGCATCCAACGGCTCGGCGACAAGGACAACTTCTGGCAGGCGGGGGACACGGGCCCGTGCGGGCCGTGCTCCGAGATCCACATCGACCGCGGTCCGTCGTTCGGCCCGGAGGGCGGCCCCGCGAACGACCCGCAGGGTGACCGCTTCATGGAGTTCTGGAACCTCGTGTTCATGCAGTACAACCAGGCTCCCGACCGCACGCGCAGCAACCTGCCGCGACCGAGCATCGACACGGGTGCAGGTCTGGAGCGCATCCTTGCCCTCCGGCAGGGTGTCGACTCCGTGTGGGAGACCGACGTTCTCTTCCCGCTCGTGGACCGAGCCGCCTCCCTCACCGGGGCCCCGTACGTCACCGGGGACTACTCACACAGGGAGAGCTTCAGCCTGCGCGTCCTCGCCGAGCATGCCCGCTCGTCCACCATGCTCATCAACGACGGCGTCTTCCCGTCGAACGAGGGCCGCGGGTACGTGCTGCGCCGCATCATCCGGCGTGCAGTCCGCCATGCCTTCCTGCTCGGCACGGAGAAGACGGTCATGCCGTCGCTGGCGGAGGTTGCGGTGCAGGTGATGGGGAACGCGTACCCCGACCTCCACGGGAACAAGGACTTCATCCTCGGGGTGCTGTCGAAGGAGGAGGAGCGGTTCCGTCACACGCTCCGCACCGGGCTCACGATCCTGGAGAACGACCTCGCCGGCAGTGACCGCCTTCCGGGCTCCTCAGCCTTCCTCCTGCATGACACCTACGGCTTCCCCCTGGAACTCACCCAGGAGATCGCCGGTGAGCGGGGCATCGAGGTCGACACTGCCGGGTTCGAGACGGAGATGGCGGAACAGCGGCGTCGTGCCAAGGAGGCCCGCAGGGCCGGCCGCACCGATGCCGACCGCGTCGAGGCGTACCGGGCCGTCATGGAGAGCCACGGCACCACCGTGTTCGTGGGGTACACGCGCGACAGCGCCAGTTCCACGGTGGTCGCGGTGGTGCCCGGTGACCACGGCACCGTGGAGGTGTTCCTCGACGTCACCCCGTTCTATGCCGAGAGCGGTGGCCAGGTGGGTGACACAGGGACCATCACCGGCGAGGGTCTCGAGGCGCAGGTGATCGACACGGTGTTCGCGCTGCCCGGGCTGCGCAAGCACGTGTGCAGGGTGACGCGCGGGGAGATCGAGGAGGGCGCCCTCGTCGAGGCGTCGATCGATGTGGAGGCGCGCAGTGCCACCCGCCGCAACCACACCGGCACACACGTGCTGCACTGGGCGCTGCGCGAGGTGCTCGGCGACCACGTGAAGCAGGCGGGTTCGCTGGTTGCGCCCGACAGGCTCCGCTTCGACTTCAGCCACTACGCCGCCGTCACCGACGAGGAGATCGGGCGCATCGAGGAGCTTGCCAACCGCGAGGTGCTCGCGAACGTGTCCGTCGAGGCGTTCGAGACCACCAAGGACGAGGCGCTGGCCGCCGGGGCAATCGCGTTCTTCGGGGACAAGTACGGCGACACGGTCCGCGTTCTGCGTGCGGGCAGTTCCATGGAGCTCTGCGGCGGCACCCATGTCTCGGCCACCGGCGACATCGGCACCATCAAGATCGTGTCCGAGGGCTCCATCGGCTCGAACCTGCGCCGCATCGAGGCGGTTGCGGGTCGTCAGCTTCTTTTTGGGGTGCTGGGCGTCGATGCGGGCCTGGCCGCCTCCGAGTTGGGCTTCGGCGCGCTTGGCGGCCAGCGTTTCAAATGCGTGACTGCCGTTCATTA
>JBMUAQ010000022.1:0-24013 GCA_049454855.1 Ilumatobacteraceae bacterium | reverse complement strand
GCATGTACCAGTGGGACTCCGCGGCACCCGCCGCCGTCGCCGCCGCCGCGGGCCTGCACACGAGCCGCATCGACGGCTCCCCGCTCGTGTACAACGGCCCGGACGCATGGCTTCCCGACTTCATCGTGTGCCGGGCCGAGATTGCCGACGACGTCCTCGACGCTCTCTGGAGCGGGGAGTGAACACAACCCCATGAGCGGCAACGAGCCCACGGTCCTCGTCGAGCAGGACGGAGCGGTCGCCACTGTGTTCCTGAACCGCCCACACCGCCACAATGCATGGACCGGACGGATGCACCGTGACTACAAGGCCGCGATGGCAGCACTCGACACGGATGACTCAGTGCGCGTGATCGTGGTGACCGGCACTCCTCCCGCATTCTGCGTGGGAGGGGACAGCGAGGCGCTCGCGGGCCACGCCGAACGCGGCGGGTACGACCCCGGAGTCGCCGCCGGGACGGACAACCCCGGCCGCGGGGGGAACCCTCAGTTCGACCACGACCTCGTGTGGCACCTGCGTCTCTCGAAACCGGCGGTGGCCGCCGTGAACGGGGCGTGCGCGGGCATCGGGCTCGCGCTCGCGCTCTTCTGCGACATCCGGTTCGTGTCCGCAACCGCGAAGCTCACCACTGCCGCGCCGAAACTCGGTCTGCCAGCGGAGTACGGGATGAGCTGGATGATGCCGCGCATCATCGGTGTGACCCGCGCGAACGACCTGTTGCTCTCGGGCCGCGTCTTCACCGGTGCAGAGACCGCCGACTGGGGATTGTGGAACGGCGTCGCCCCCGATGGTGCGGCTGCGCTCGCGATGGCACGTGGATGGGCATCCGATGTCGCTGCCGGAGCAGGGCCGAACGCCGTGCGCATGACGAAGGCGCAGATCTACAACGACCTGTTGACGCACGCGCCCGGCGACTCCGTCGACGAGTCAGTGCGCCTCATCAACGAGGCGACCTCCACCGCGGAGTACCGCGAGGGCGTTTCGGCCCTGCGGGAGAAGCGTCAGCCCCGGTTCTGAGCGACGCCCAGCCCGGGCCCAAGAACCCACCACAGCAGTGGGTACTTCCTCGTCGGAATGCGGTCCGGGCTGCCATCCAGGAACTTCGTGGTTAGCCACATCGTGGGAAGCGGAAGTATCGCCCCGAGCGTGAGCCCCTCGTCCAGGACGCTGAAGTGACTCGACCACTGTCTGGAGACATGGTCAAACTCGACGGCCTTGTGGTCAATGAGCACAAGTCTCGCTGTCGGTGCCATGTGGGCAAGAAGGCTCTCGAACACCGCGGCCTCCCGGCCGGCTGCGATCAACTCAGAGAAGACAGAGGGACAGAAAATCACATCTGCCTTCGGAACCTCCGAGGCGAGGTAGTCAAGCCCTGCTTCGCCGCTGATGTCGGTGGTCTCCTGGTGGAATCGGATTCCGTGCTCTTTCCACGATCGAATCACGGTTGGTGCAAGAACCGAGCGACGGGTTGACTGCCATTCAGCACGATCAACCATCACGAATCGAGCCCCGTCGAGGAGCTCAGGACGCACGGCTTCCATCCACCTGAGAATCGCGAGGGTCTCCGCACCGGGTCCCGCTCCAAGGATCAGCACAGAGGGAGACCCATTTACTCCACCAAATGCGGCATCGCCCAGAGTCTTTCGGACGAGGAGAGACAGATACGTAAACGCGTGACCGGGGTGGTACGCGACGGCGTAGGCAAGACGTGTGGCATCATCGTCAAAATTTGGTGGCACCTCCGATTGCATGTCATAAGCCCCGCGGAGGTAGATGATCTGTTCCTTGATCCGTCCGTAGTCGCCGAACTGCGTGCATGCTCCGATAACCGCATTGTGCACGTCCCGCCAGAGTTTCTCGAGCGGTTCCGGAATGGCAGCGTCAGCCAGGGCGCACCTGCCGGAACGTCAGGTTGATCCGGGGCTCCTTCACCGCCGCCTGACGCGGAACCTCATGTTCCCAGCAGGTCTGGCTGAGACCGCTCATCACCACGAGCGACCCCGGGTTCAGCACGGCCTCGACCTGTTCACCGCTGGAGAGATGACGGAACTTGAACCGGCGCGGGGCACCGAGGCTCATGGACGCAATCGTCGGCGTGCCGCCGAGCTCCGGCTCGTTGTCCCGGTGCCAGCCGACCTTGTCGTTTCCGTCGCGGTACAGGTTCACCAGCACGGAGTTGAAGACCACTCCGGCATGACTCTCCGCGATCGCCTTCAGGTCGACGATCGGGGGGATCCACGGCCGGACGTTCATCTTCAGTCCCGAGTACGAGTACTCGCTCCCCGGGTCGCCGTACCACGCCACCAACCTCGGCTGCGGGTACTCCTTGCCGAACATCTTGATGGTGTGCGCCTCCCACGGGATGTCGTCGACGAGCCGGCCCATGACCTCCTCCCACGAGCGGTCGCCGAGAACCCACTGATGGAGCACAGCGCTCCCGTCGTAGGGAAGCAGCTCGGTCGGGTCATCCTCGAAGAGCGACATCGTTCACCATTCTGGCGTGTGCTCACCGAGTCGGGGCACAGGGCCGTACGTCGGCGAGTACCCCGAGAAGTCCACGGGAGAGTTCACCGCACGGTACGGGGCCTCGCCCGGCTGCGGGGTCATGTCCACGAACGAACCCGCCGCGATGACCTGCTCGTCCTCGATGGCCTCGGGAATCGAGTTGAGCGGCGCCCACCACACATCGTGTGCATCGAAGCGTGCGGTCCAGTGCGCGTAAGGCCGGGTGGCGAAATGAGCGTCGAGCTCCCCGATCACCTCGCCGGCGTTGAGCGCCCGGTCACGTGCGGTGACGAACCCCTCGCGCGTCGCGAGGTCGGGACGTTCGATTGCCTCGAGGAGTCCGGGCCAGTGCCGGTCCCCCTCGAGGCCGAGCAGCCAGAACGAACGGCCGTCGCCTGCCGTGTAGTTCAGGATCTGCGGTGCGGGGTTCTGCTCGCGCCGCTTCGTGGAGGTGCGCTTCCCGAAGCGCAGCTGCACGCCCACGTCCCAGCCGATCGTGTAGATGCCGGTGCGCAGGAGACTCGTCTCCACAACGCGTCCCCTGCCCGTGCGCTCGCGGTCGAAGAGGGCCGCCATCACGCCGGCGCACATCGACAGCCCGGTTGTGTGGTCGCCCTGTCCGCTGCGCACACCGGGCGGGTTGTCGCCCGGCGCAACCAACGTGTGCGCGAGTCCCGACCGCGCCCAGAACGCGCCCACGTCGTACCCGGCCCGGTCGACGTCAGGCCCCTTCGACCCGTACCCGGTGAGCAACCCGTACACCAGACGCGGGTATCCCGACGAGAGCGACTCCGGGTCGAGCCCCATCCGGCGCAGCGCCGCGGGCCGCACGTTCGACACGAACACGTCGGCCTCCCCCAGCAGGCGGTGCATCGTGGTGAGGCCCTCCTCGGTGCGCAGGTCGAGCACCACCGACTTCTTGCCGCGGTTGTCGATCTCGAACGGCGGCACGCCCGACTGGTCGGCCACACCCAGTGCACCGAACACGGCCCGTTGGGGGTCGCCCGTGGGCGGCTCCACCTTCACAACCGTCGCCCCCCAGTCGGCCATCAACCCGGTGGCTGCCGGTCCGGCCACCCACACGCCGAGCTCCAGCACCTTCACCCCGTGCAGCGGTCCCTGTGTCATGCCGAACCTCCCGGTGGACTTGCTCCATTGTGTCGCACGTCCCAGCAGGGGACGTCAGCGGGACGGGGCGGAGGCAACCCGCGGCGGCAGACTGTGCGGCGTGAGCACCGCCCCCGCAGACACATCCTGGGCGAACTTCACCGAGGAGGGCCCGTGGGTGCTCGAGCGGGAGCGCATCGAGTGGCTCACGCTGGCGGCCGTGCTGCGCGAGAGGGCCCGCCGCGAGGTGCCCTCGCTGGTGTCCGCACGTCGCGTGCCGCCGCTCGGCCGCATGCTGCGGGTGGTCGCCACGTTCGGGTGGGCGCTCCTGCCGTGGTGGGTGCGGAAGAAGCGCGGCCGGTTCTCCACCCCCGAGGAATCACGTGCCCATCTGTCGCTGCGACTGCGGCGGGCCATCGAGCGGCTCGGCGCCACCTACATCAAGCTCGCCCAGATCATCTCGAGTGGTGAGGGCCTCTTCCCCGCCGAGCTCGTGGATGAGTTCAAGCGGTGCCGCGACCAGGTGCCGGCCGAGGACTGGGACGACGTGCAGCTCACCGTCGAGCAGGACCTCGGGGCACGCCTCGACCAGGTGTTCGCGTCCTTCGACCGGCGCGCCCTCGCTGCCGCATCGATTGCCCAGGTCCACCGGGCAGTCCTCCTCTCGGGCGAGGAGGTGGTGGTGAAGGTCCAGCGGCCGAGCGTGTCCACCGTGGTCCGCCGTGACCTGCGCGTGATGGCATGGCTCGCCCCGTTCCTCATCGGGCGCATCAAGGTGGCCGCGCTGGCGAACCCGCCGGCCCTCGTGGAACTCTTCGCCGAGACCATCGTGGAGGAGCTCGACTTCCGCATGGAGGCCGCGAACATGGTGGATGTCGCGGCGATCCTGCGCGAGCTCGACCAGAACGGCTACGTGGTGCCGCGGCCGCACCCGCGCCTCGTCACCCGGCGCGTGCTGGTGATGCAACGACTGCAGGGTTTCAACTTCGACGACGTGGCCGGCATGCGCGCGGCGGGCATCGACACCGAGGATGTTGTGCGCACGGGGATGATCGCGTTCATGGAGGGCGCGCTGGTGCACGGCGTGTTCCACGGCGACCTGCACGGCGGCAACCTCTTCGTTCTCGCCGACGGCCGCACTGCGCTGCTGGACTTCGGCATCGTCGGCCGGCTCACCAACAAACGGCGCCTCGCGTTCATGCGGTTGATGCTTGGCGCGACCACCAACGACCTCCGGGGCCAGGTGCGGGCACTGTGCGACCTGGGTGCGCTGCCCGCCGACACCGACATCGACGCGGTCATCCGCGACCTCGGACTCGACCAGCCCACGGTGGACCCGACCAGCCTCTCGGGCGAGGAGCTCGTGCAGGAGGTGCAGCGCATCGTGAAGTCGCTGCTGGCGTACGGTGCGAAGCTGCCCAAGGAACTGATGCTGTACGTGAAGAACATGGTGTTCCTCGACGGCGCGATCGCGCGGCTCGCCCCCGACCTCGACATCATCGCCGAGCTCACCAACATCACGATGGTGTTCATGCAGCGCCACGGCATGGCGATTGCCCGCGACCTCGGGGTGAACCCGGACGAGATCGAGATCGACATGGGCAGCCTCAAACAGGGTCTCGGGGTGGACGAATCGGTCAACTCGATGACGTACAGGGAGCTCCAGCAGCGCAGGGAGCTCATCAACAAGCGGATGCGCGACCACATCCGCTCGTGAGAATCCGCTCGTGAGACTGCTGGTCGCGCGCTGCAGCGTGGTCTACACCGGTCGTCTCGAGACCAGGCTCGCCGAGGCCGTGCGGCTGGTGATGGTGAAGGCCGACGGGTGCGTGGCCGTGCACGCCGACGGCGGCGCGTACAAGCCGTTGAACTGGATGAACGCACCGAACACCCTCACCGAGCTCGACGACAGGTGGGAGGTGCGCAACTCCAAGGGCGAGGTGATGACCATCCATCTGCACGAGGTGCTGAGCGACACCCGGCACGAACTCGGCGCCGATCCCGGCCTCGAGAAGGACGGCGTCGAGGCACACCTTCAGGAACTGCTCGCCGCAATGCCCCACGTGATGGAGGAGGGTCTCACGTTCGTGCGCCGCGAGCACTTCACCGCCCTCGGACCGGTGGACATCATCTGCCGCGACCCGCACGGCCGCACCGTGGTGGTCGAGGTGAAGAGACGCGGCGAGATCGACGGCGTGGAGCAACTGTCGCGCTACCTGGTCGACCTCGCGAACGACCCCACACTGGGCGAGCTGCGCGGCATGTTCGTGGCCCAGTCGATCAAGCCGCAGGCGCGCACCCTCGCCGAGTCGCGCGGCATCACCTGCGTGGAGGTCGACTACGACGCCCTGCGCGGCATGAAGCCAGACGACTGGACCCTGTTCGACTGACAACTCCATAACCGGGCCGCCGATAGCGTCACGGCATGGCACGAGTCAGCACATACATCAACACCATGGGCCGCACCGAGGAGGCGTTCCGCTTCTACGCGGAAGTCTTCGGCACGGAGATCCAGTCGGTCATGCGGTTCTCCGACATGGGAATGGCCGACCTCCCGCCGGACGAACAGAACGGCGTGATGCACATAGTGCTGCCGATCGCCGGAGGTCACCTGTTGATGGGAACCGACATGCTTGCCTCGGCCGGCCACGAACTGCGCCCCGGCAACAACTTCTCGATCAACATCGAACCCGACTCGCGGGAGGAAGCGGACCGCATCTACTCACGCCTGCTCGAGGGCTCCACGGAGAACTCGGGGCCACTGGCCGAGATGGACTGGGGTGCCTACTGGGGAAGTTGTCTCGACAGGTTCGGCATCCGCTGGATGATCAATCTTCCGACGGGGCAATGACACCCTCGTCGCCGCACTGACGTCCGTCGCAGGCACGTTCAGGCGGCGGTCGCACGGCGCCGACGGCGCCGCGTCGCGGGGAGCGCGAGCGCACCGGCCACCGCACAGAGCATCGTGACCGCGATCAGCCAGACGGCAAGGTTGCGCTCCGCGCCCCAGTCGCCCACCATCACCCCCACGGCGAGAGTTGCGGGCTTGCCGTCGGTGGCGGCCACGATGGCGATGCGGTGCGCACCGCCGGGCGCGTCATCCGGGATCGTGAAGGTGCTCGTCACCGTGCCGTCGTCACCGACAACTGCCGTCCCCATGAGGACCGGCGTCGAGAAGAGCCACGCCTGCACCGTCGAACCAGGGTCGAAACCCGCCAGCGAGATGCGCACGTTGTCGCCCGGGCGCAACCTCACGTTGCCGTCGTTGTCGAGTGCCGCCGTGGCACCGTCGCCTCCGACGCTGCCGAAGGTCGCCTTCAAACCCCCGGCCGACACGACGAGCGTGTTGTCGAGCCTCTCCACCGTGGCCGGAACCTCCTCGTCACCGACCGTCACGCCTGCCTCGCCTGCGACGACAACCGGCACCTTCGGTGCCGGCGGCGCAACGGTTCCTCCCGCATTGTTCGGGAGCGTCGACGACGTGGTCGAGGATGTGGTGGTCGCAGCGGGAACGGATGTCGGCCCGGCGGAGCGCACGGCCACGGATGGTGCAGGCGCCTGCACCACCGGCGCACCGACAACAGTCGCGGCGGGGGAAGCGACGGTGGTCGCGGGTGCGTTCACCACGACGTCGAGCACCGGCGCGGCGGTGGTGGGAGTTGACTGTGACACGGTGCTGGTCGTTGCCGGGGGCACGGACGTGGTCGACGTGGTGGTTGTCGTGGTTGTCGTGGTCACCGTGGAGGAGTTCGTCACCGGGACCGCCGCGAACGATGCGGCGTCATTACCCGCTGCGTCCTGGACGGCGTTGTTGTCATCACCCGCCGTCGGGTCGGCATAGGCGAGTGTGAGTGCGGCCCCCTGCCACACCGGGCTCGACAGGACCAGCACGACGTTCTGCCCTGATGCGGTGACCGAGGACACAGGCACGACGGTCCCGTCCGCACGAACGGTGAAGGCCGACGCTGCGGGCAGCGATGCCGAGAGCGTCTCGCTCCAGGTGACGGTCAACTGCGTTCCGGCAGTGTTGATGCTCGCTCCGGTTCTCGTCGGAGCGGTGACATCGGGCAGCGAGTAGCGCACGATGACCACGCCGGAACCACCGGCGGAACCGAATGTCTGGCAGCCGGCGGGTGCACCGCCGCCACCGCCACCGGTGTTGGCCGCGCCCGGCATCGACTCGTTGGCGCCGCAGCTGCCTGCGCCGCGTCCTCCGCCGCCCGAGCCGCCGTTCTCGATCGTTGACGTGACGCTCCAGCGTCCGCCGCCTCCGCCACCGCCGTAGGTGACGTTGGTGCCGGTGATGTTGACCGTGCGCCCGGGCCCACCATTGCCGTCGCCCACGTTCCCGGCCGTGCCGGGACCGCCCGCACCACCGCCGCCACCGGCAGCGGGGCCGCTGTGCCAGTTGCCGATCCCGTCGCCTCCGGCGTTGCCCTGGCCGGCCGTTCCTGTGCCGGCGACACCGGTGTCAAAACCGCCGCCGCCGCCCGAGCCACCGTTCGCACCTGCACCACCCCGGTATGTGCCACCGCGACCTCCGCCGATCGCCGTGAGTGCGCCGAATACCGAGTTCGCCCCGTTAGATGCTGTGGTTCCCGTCGAGTTCCGGCCTCCGACACCACCCGCGCCGACCGTCACCGTCTTCGCGCCGGCCACCGCAAGCCCCTGCTGGTAGATGACTCCGCCGCCGCCACCGCCGCCCGCTGCGTCGGCGCCACCGCCTCCACCACCGGCGACGACCAGAACATCGAGCTCTGTCACCCACGCCGGAGGTGTCCAGGTGTAGGTGCCGACCGTGGGCCACGACAGGACGCAGTCACCGGCGGCAGTCGACACCGAGCCGCCCGTCAGCGAAGCAGGGCATGACTCAGCGGCGACCGACTCACCGGGCAGGATCCCTGCCGGAAGCGCAAGGGCGCTCACGGCAGCGACCATCATCAGCAGACGACGACTACTCATCGTCTGAACAGTAACAGCGCCACCGGTGACGGGGCGTCCCGCGGCCGCCTGCACTTAGTGTGTGGCTGTGACCTCTCCTGACTGGCCGAGACCCGTCGTCTACTTCTCCGTCTCGGCGGTGGACCCCGAACGCCAGCGCGCGTTCTACTCGGCGATGTTCAACTGGGACATCGGTGACGGGCCGTTCATGCAGGTTCCTGCCGGCATCGGAAGCCCCGAGATCGGCATCGGCGGCCACATCAACAGAGCCGACTCACCGGGCTTCTCCCTGTACGTCCAGGTGCGCGATGTGAACGCGTCGCTCGCACGCGCGGTCGAACTCGGTGGCGCGACGGTGCACGACCCGTTCCAGGTCCCCGGCGGCGCGATGATCGCCGGGATCACCGATCCCGAGGGGAACTCACTGGTGCTCGTGCAGCAGTGACTCAGAGCGCCCGGTAGGTGTGCGATGACAGGTTGGTCACCACGGCATTCCACTCGGATGTGACCGAGGCATCACCCGTCATCGTGCGCGGGGAATCATCCGACCACAGCCTGATGTCCAGCCACTCACCGTTGTCACCGCATGCCACGGTTCGGCGAAGCAGACCGGGAGACCGGTACGCGACATTCTCCTGGAACCGGTCGTTCAACGCGAGGAACGACTCGTCGTCCGTCGTCACGGTGAACGTGACGACCTCTATCTGCATCAGTCGAAGCGGACGAGACCCTGGTCGATGACCTTGCGGTCCCCCACCCACGTCTCGAAAAGTGCCTCGCCCTTGGCGGACTCCCACATCCTCACCGTGAGTGCGTCACCGGGGAACACCGGCGAGGCAAAACGGCCCTCGATGTGCCTGAAGCGGTCGGCATCGCCGCCGCAGAGCGCGTTCAGAAGCGCGCGGCCGGTGAAGCCGTAGGTGCACAGACCGTGGAGGATCGGCTTCGGGAAGAGGCCGGCCTTCACCGCCGGGTGGTTGGGGTCGGAGTGCAGCGGGTTGCGGTCGCCGTTCAGGCGGTACAGGAGCGCCTGGTCCGGCGTGGTCTGGAATGTCAGTTCGTGGTCGGGCGACTTCGCGGGCGGCACGTTCTGCTCCCCGCTGGGGCCGCGCTCGCCGCCGAACCCGCCGGCGTCACGGATGAACACCGACGAACGGGTGGAGTACAGCGGCTTGCCGGATGCGTCCGTGGCCTCGGCTTCGGTCACGATGACCGCGGCCTTCACCTTGTCGTACATCGCGACGAGCTTGCTCTGCACCGTTGCCGTGCCCTCGACGGGAAGCGGCTGGTGCAGCGTGATCGCCTGCGAGGCATGCACGAGCTTGGCGAAGTCGAACTCACCGACGTTGCGCATCGGGTTCGACGCGGCTCCGCCCTGGCCGGAACCGAGCACCACGGGCATGGTGGGCAGGGCCTTCTGTTTCACACCCGTCGAGTTCTCGGTGACGTAGGCGAGCTGGTCGGAGCCCACGTTCAGACTCACTGCGTAGAGCAGTGAGTCCTTCGACGTCCACGAGATCTGGTACGGCTCGCCGACGCTGCCGACTGCTGCTGGGTTGAGTGCCATTGTTCCCCCTTGTTGGTCCCGGTGCCCCGGGTTACTTCTTGTTGAGCGTGTTCTGCGGGTACGAGCCGTCGCGGCCGTCCATGCCGGCGTTCGGGCGTGCGTCCTTCAGCAGGCCGGCAACCACGGAGCCCAGCTTCGTGGGGTCGTCCACCGGCGAGGTGGACGGTCCGCGGTGCCAGCCCTCGGCGATCGCGAGCGTCTGGCCGGAGGCCTCGAACACACGACCCGTCACGTGGCCTGCCTCGCTTCCGGCGAGCCATGTGACGATCGGGGCGATCCAGCGCGGCGAGCGCATCTCGCGCTCCTCGTCGGTCTCCGGTGCGGCACCGAGACCCTCGGTCATGCGGGTGAGAGCGACCGGAGCGACGGCGTTCACCGTGACACCGAAGCGCGCGAGTTCGAGTGCGGCGATGATCGTGAACGATGCGATGCCCGCCTTCGCGGCGCCGTAGTTCGTCTGGCCGAGGTTGCCGTAGATGCCCGACACCGAGGTGGTGTTGATGATCCGGCCGTAGACCTCCTTGCCGGCCTTCGACTGCTCGCGCCAGTACGCGGCTGCCCACCGGCTGGGGCCGAAGGTGCCCTTCAGGTGCACCTTGATGACGGCGTCCCACTCCTCCTCGGTCATGTTCGTGAGCATGCGGTCGCGGAGGATGCCCGCGTTGTTCACCACGATGTTGATGTCACCGAAGGTCTCGACCGCGGTGTTGATGAGGCGCTGGGCGCCCTCCCAGCTGGAGATGTCGTCGCCGTTGGCGACGGCCTGGCCGCCCATGCCCTTGATCTCCTCGACAACCTGCTGCGCCGGCGAGAGGTCCCCGCCCGAGCCGTCCACGTTGCCGCCGAGGTCGTTGACGACGACCTTCGCACCCTGGCTGGCAAGACTGATGGCGTGCTCGCGGCCGATGCCGCGACCGGCTCCCGTGACGACTGCGACGCGACCTTCACACATCTTTGACATGACTGCTCCTGGGGTTCGGGGGCACCCGACGGTGCCGCACGTCCGATACTAGGAATCGGCCCGTCGGGCCACCTAAGCGGGCGACCCCGGCTCCCCGACGGCAATCTCCCGGGCCCTCCGGGCGGTCTCGTCCCGCGTGAGATCGAGCTGCCTGCGGCCCGCCTCGTCGAGACGGCCCGTCATGCTGTCGGGGCGTTTGCGGTGAAGGGCGAGGGGGAAATCCGCGAACCAACCGTCGACAACCTGGGAGGCCGGCAGCAGGAGCGCGGTGTCCTCCCCGTGGGGAACATCGGGGTAGCCGCCGAACCGGTCGAACATGTCCCGGCGCATCGTCACCGCCGTGGGGTGCACGGGGAGCACGCGACCCATCGCCTCCCACGTCGGGTACAGCGTCCCGGCGGGGATCCGTCCGGCACGGAGCACGTCGTCGAAGGGACGCTGCGTGCCGTCGACAAGCAGGTCCACCACCGGCCCGACGACGAAACCGACGGTGGGTTCCGACAGGACGGCAACAGTCCTCTCGAGCACGGTCGGCGAGGCGAGCAGGTCATCGGCATCGAGGTTGCGGATGAACGGTGCGGTGCCGCGGCCGACGGCGGCGTTGCGCGCCCGCGCCGGCCCGAATGCAGCGGCGCTGCGGTCCACCTTGATCCTCGGGTCCAGTGCCTCCAGCCACGAGAGTTCGTCGTCCACACCGTCGCCCTGCACGAGCCACTCCCAATCGACGAGGGTCTGTGCCGAGATGGACTCCAACGCGCCGGCGAGGTACCCGACATCGCGGACGTGCACGGCGGTCACCACGGACACGAGCGCAGCGGTGGTCGGCACCGCGGAGACGCTAGTCACGGGAACGCGGCACGGCCCCGCCCCTAGCCTCCATCGCGTGGCGAACAGGGTTCTCGTGATCGGTGCCGGCCCGGCCGGCACCGCGTGTGCCACAGAGCTCGCACGCTCGGGCGCCGACGTCACCGTGATCGACAAGGCGGTGTTCCCGCGCGACAAGTGCTGCGGCGACGGACTCACCGCCTCGGCGATGCGTCATCTCGAGCAACTCGGGTTCGACACCGCACGGCTCCCCGCCATGCGCCGCACCACGGATGTGCGGGTGCACTCCCCCGGCGGACGGACGGTGTCGCTGCGCCTGCCCGACGAGGGCACGTTCGCCGCGGTCGTCCCGAGGATCGATCTCGATGCGGCGCTCGTGGCGCACTGCCGTGACACGGGAGTGGCGGTGCACGAGGGGCGCTCGCTCGTGTCGGTCGATGCGAACGGCGCGGACTCGGTCACCGTCTCCACATCAGATGGAACCACGGGGTCGTGGGACTACGTGGTGGCAGCCGACGGGATGTGGTCACCCACGAGGCGGATGCTCGGCCTCGCCGGCGACGGCTACCTCGGGGAGTGGCACGCGTTCCGCCAGTACGTCTCGAACGTCACCGGCCCGGCGTCCCGCGAACTGCACGTGTGGTTCGACGACGACCTGCTGCCCGGTTATGCATGGAGTTTCCCCCTGCCGGGGAACCGAGCCAACGTGGGCTTCGGGATGTTGCGCAACGGCGACACCCCCACGAAGCACCTCGCCGCGAAGTGGCGCGACATCCTGGCCCGACCGCACATCCGCTCCGTGCTGGGCGCGGGTTTCGAGCCCGAGGGACGTCACACCGCCTGGCCGATCCCCGCACGTGTCGACCGCGCCGTGCGTTCCTCGGGTCGCGTGCTCTTCGTCGGTGATGCGGTGTGCGCAACCGACCTGCTCCCCGGTGAGGGCATCGGCCAGGCCCTGGAGACGGGGATGCTCGCGGCGAGGGCAATCACCGAGGGCATCACGGCCGCGGACGTGCGCGCCAGGTATTCCGCCCTCCTGGACTCTCACTTCCTCGCGGACCACCGGATGTCGGCCGCGCTCGGCCGGCTCCTTGCGAGCACACGTGTCACGGAGACGGTGCTGCGGGTGGTGGATGCGAACGACTGGACCAGGCGCAACTTCGCCCGCTGGATGTTCGAGGACGAGCCGCGCGCGGCCCTGTTCACGCCCCGTCGCTGGCACCGTGGGTTCCTCTCCCGGCCCGGTGCATACACCTCCCTGCCCCTTCAGTAGGTTGTGCGCATGCGCACCCGTCTCACCGAACTTCTCGACATCGAACTGCCCGTCATGCTCGCCGGCATGGGCGGTGTCTCCTACAGCGACCTCGTCGCCGCGGTCTCCGAGGCCGGCGGCATCGGCACCTTCGGGGCCGCCCCGATGTCCACCGAGATGCTGGTGGAGGAGATGGCGCGGGTGCGGACCCTCACGAAGAAGCCATTCGGCGTCGACCTGCTCACCGCCTCCCCCGACTCCGTGATGCGCAACATCAAGGCGGTCATCGAGGGAGGCGCCAGCATCTACGTGGCCGGCCTCGGCGTGCCGCGCGAGGTTGTCGACGAACTGCACCGCAACAACATCCTCGTGGGCTCGATGTGCGGGAAGGTCCGACACGCCGTGGCCGCCGTGGAGTCGGGGTGTGACTTCGTCGTCGCGCAGGGCACCGAGGCGGGCGGGCACACCGGGACGGTGGCCACGTTCGCACTCGTTCCCCAGGTGGTCGACGCCGTCGGACACCGTGTCCCCGTCGTGGCCGCGGGAGGCATCTACGACGGCCGAGGCCTCGCGGCCGCTCTCGCCCTCGGCGCCGACGGCATCTGGGTGGGAACGAAGTTCATCGCGACCCACGAGGCCCACACCGGCATCGGCTACAAGGAGAAGATCGTCGAGATCAACGAGGACGACACCGTGGTCAGCCGCGCCTACACCGGCAAGACCTGCCGCGTCATCCGCACCCAGTGGACACAGGAGTTCGAGGAGCACCCCGAGCGCCTGAAGAAGTTCCCCGAGCAGGTCATGCTGGCCGCGCAGAACGGCATCCAGCAGCTCGGCAGCGGACCCACTGTCACTCTCGACACGGACCGCGCGTTCATGGCGTGCGGCCAGGCGGCCGGCGCCATCAAGGAGATCGTCCCCGCGCGGCAGGTGGTCGAGGAGTTCATGGACGGCTGCCGAGCCACCATCGAGCGTCTCGGAAAACTCGTCAGGTGAGCACCACACTCGCGGCCAGCGAGGACATCTGGCGCCGCGACATCATGCCCGCACTGTGCGAGTACGTGCGCGTGCCGAACGTGTCGTCGGCATACGACCCCGCATGGCGCGAGAACGGGCACATGATGCGCGCGGCCGGGCTCATCCGCGACTGGTGCGCAACGCGCCCCGTGGAGGGAATGACGCTGGAGCTGCTCACCCATCCCACGCTCAGCCCGGTGCTCCTCATCGATGTCGCGGCACGCGGCACCGACCGCGCCGACACCGTGCTGCTGTACGGGCACATGGACAAGCAGCCCGAGATGACGGGCTGGCGCGCAGGCCTCGGCCCGTGGGAGCCCGTCATCGAGGACGGCCGTCTCTACGGACGCGGCGGTGCGGACGACGGGTACGCAGTGTTCGCATCCCTCACCGCAATCGAGACGGCACAGCGCGAGGGACGGCCGCATGCACGGTGCGTGGTGCTCATCGAGGCCAGCGAGGAGAGCGGCAGCATCGACCTCCCGTCGTGGCTCGACATCCTCGGCAACCGCATCGGCGACCCCTCGCTCGTGATCTGCCTCGACTCCGGCTGTCTCGACTACGGACGGATGTGGGTCACCACTTCCCTGCGCGGTCTTGCGGGCGGTGTGCTGCGTGTCGACGTGCTCGACGAGGGAGTGCACAGCGGCGAGGCGAGCGGAGTGGTCCCCTCGTCGTTCCGGATCATCCGCGCGCTTCTCGACCGAGTCGAGGACAGCGCGACCGGTGGGATCCTGCTGCGCTCGATGCACGCTGACATCCCCCCGCACAGGGTTGCCGAGGCGCGACTGACCGCAGACGAGTTCCCCGAACCGGTGTCCACCCACTACCCCCTCGTCGGCGGGACACAGCCGATGGTCGACGACGCCGCCGATCAGCTGCTCGCCCGCACGTGGATGCCGACGCTCTCGGTCACCGGCGCCGACGGCATGCCCCCCACAGGCCGGGCCGGCAACGTGCTGCGCCCGTTCACCTCGGTGCGGCTGTCGTTCCGTCTCCCGCCCACGTGCGACTCGCGCGCCGCTCTCGCAGAGCTCGAGAGTGTGCTACTCGACCGACCGCCCCACGGTGCACGGGTGACGTTCAGGGACGGCGATGCCGCCGACGGCTGGGACGCACCCGCGCCGGAGCAGTGGCTGCAGGATGCACTCGATGACGCGTCCGTCGGGACGTTCGGTGCCCCGGCACGCAACTTCGGCGAGGGCGGCAGCATCCCGTTCATGGGCATGCTCGGGTCGCGCTACCCGCACGCACAGTTCGTGGTCACGGGGGTTCTCGGTCCCGGTTCGAACGCGCACGGCCCGAACGAGTTCATGCACATCGCCACGGCCGAGAAGCTCACCGCCGCCATGTCACTTGTTCTCTCCGCGCATGCCCTGAGACCGGCCGTCTGACAGATGTTCTCCCTGCTGCGGAGGAACCGCGACATCAGGCTCGTCTTCTGTGCCCAGGTGGTGTCGTTTCTCGGCGACTGGTTCACCTTCGTCGCGATGGCAGGCCTGGTGGAGGACGTGACCGGCAGCCGCTTCCTCGTGTCCCTCGTGCTCGTGTCGATGACCCTCCCCGGCCTGCTGATGTCACCCGTCGCCGGCTCGTTCGCGGACCGCTTCGACCGTCGTCGCATCCTCGTGTCTGCATCCGTGCTGGCCGCGGTCGCCGCCCTCGGCCTGCTGCTGCACGACGTCGTCGGCATCTGGATCGCGTTCGTGTCGCAGATGGTGATAGCCGCGCTCGCCTCGTTCGTGGGACCGGCGTCCGGGGCGGCAGTTCCGAACCTCGTCGACAACGAGGCGGACCTCCGCACAGCCAACGCCATGTTCGGCAGCACGTGGGGCATCATGCTCGCCGTGGGTGCGGCCCTCGGCGGCGTGTTCTCGTCGGCGTTCGGCCGCGATGCCGCGTTCATCGCCGACGCGGTCACGTTCCTGGTGGCCGCGCTGCTGTTCGCCGGCGTGCGCCGGCCGATGCAGTCGCATGATGTCTCGGGCAGCAGGGGCCGCGCACGGCCGCTCGCGGACATGCGCGAGGCCGTCCACGTCGCCCGCCGGGACCGGGTGATCCTGGCGCTCATGTCATCGAAGCTCACGTTCGCGGTGGGGGCAGGCATCGTCAGCCAGCTGGCCGTCCTCGCGTCGCAGGTGTTCGACACCGGTGACTCCGGCCGGGGCCTGCTGATCGGGGTGAGGGGCATCGGCTCCGGCCTGGGGCCGATTCTGGGTGCCCGCATCGCCGGACGCGACCTGCCGCGGCTGCTGCACGTGTGCGGTGTCGCCGGCATGGTCTTCAGTGTCTGCTACCTCGGGGCGGCGGTGAGCCCCACAATCTGGGTGGCAGCGGTGTTCGTGGCACTCGCGCACCTGAGCGGCGGGGCCCAGTGGACCCTGTCCACCCTCGGCCTGCAGCTGCGCTCACCCGACCACGTGCGCGGGCGGGTGCTGGCCGGCGACATGGCACTCGTGAACACGATGATCGCCTGCACGAGCCTGCTGGCGGGGGCGGTGTCACAGTTCGCCGGCGTGCGGACCACCATCGTGGTGTTCTCGCTCGCGGCGGCGGCCGCCTCGGCCACCTACCTCACGCTCAGCACGCCGGTCAGGCGGCGTCTGCGCAGCGAACAGCAGCGTTGAGGTAGCCCTGACGACGGGGGTCGCCCTCGTACACCGTCAGCATCGTGTTCATCACGTAGCTGACCGCGAGACCGCGCTGCGGGTTGGCACAGGCCACGGAACCGCCGGCGCCGTCGTGCCCGAAACTTCCCGGCCCGGCATACGGGTTGCGGTCGCTGTGCAGCATCCACCCCATCCCGAACACGGTGGGGTGCCCGAGGATCTCGTCGGCCTCCCCTGCCGGGGTGTTCGAGGTTGTCGCCAGCGCGAGAGTCTCGCCGCCGAGCAGACGAACGCCGTTCACCTCGCCGATCGTCGCCGCGTAGACGGTGGCCAGCGCACGCGCCGTCGTGATGCAGTTCGCCCCGGGAATCTCCGCGGCGTGCACGTCGCGCCGGTTGAACGCACCCTGCCCGAACGCACCGTTCAGCGAGAGCGCCTTCTCGCCGAGCGAGCCGGGCCCGCCGTGGTCGAGCATGAACTTCGCGATCTCGGGCGGGAACGAGGGCACCGGGTGTGCCATGAGGTGTGCAACCCGGTGTTCGTGCTCCTCCGGGAGACCGATCCACAGCTCGATGCCGAGCGGGCCGGAGATGTTGCGCTGCACGAACTCACCGATCGGCATGCCGGTCACGCGCCGCACCAGCTCACCCGCGAGCCATCCGTAGGTCAGCGCGTGGTACCCGTGCGTCGAGCCGGGCGGGAACAACGGCGGCGTCGACGCGAGTCGCGACGTGACGGTGTCCCAGTGGAGCGCCTCCCCGAGCGTGATCGGACCGTCGACGGTGTACAGACCTGCCCGGTGCGACATGAGCTCGCGAACCGTGATGCTGCCCTTGCCGTGTGCGGCGAACTCCGGCCAGTAACCGGCCACCGGGGCGTCGTAGTCGAGCAGCCCCCGCTCGACGCACATCGCCACGCACAGTGCCGTTATGCCCTTAGTGGTGCTGAACACCACCTGCAGGGTGTCGGGTCCGTACGGGACCTCACCGTCCCTGTCGCGGTGGCCGCCCACGAGGTCGACCACGCACCGTCCCCTGTGGAACACCGACACGCCCGCACCGCGGTCCATGCCGGACTCCAGGTTCGCCAGGAGTTCGTCGCGCACCGGCTCCCAGCCGGGCTCGACCCTGTCGACGGAAAGACCGAGGCTCATCGGTGCGGCAGGCTCACGCGTCGATGATGGCGCGGAGCTTCTCGATCTCGCGGACGGGGTCGGGACCCACCGGGTTCACGGACAGCACGGTGACCCCGGCCTCCTTGTAGGCAGCGACGCGCTCCTTGATGAAGCCGGGCGACCCGACGAGGTTGGCGTTCATGATCCACTCCGCGGGGATCTCCCCCGCGGCCTCCTCCTTCTTGCCCTCGAGGTACAGGTCCTGGATCGCCACGGCCTCCTTCTCGAAGCCGTAGTCGCGACACACGTCGTTGTAGAAGTTCTTCCCGCGCGCACCCATGCCACCGACGTACAGCGCCATGTTGGGACGTGCCATGTCGAGGATCTTCGTCTGCGCATCACCGGTGAGCTTCTCGTCGATCGCGAGCATGCCTCCCGCCGAGATGTCGAGCTGCTTGCGGTTCTTGTCGCGCTTCGCGAGGCCCGCCTTCAGCTGGTCACCCCAGACGTTGTGGTACTTCTCGGGGTAGAACATGATCGGCAGCCAGCCGTCGGCGAGCTCGGCCGTTGCCTCGACGCTCTTGTCCTTGAGCGACGCCCACCAGATGGGGATGTCCTTGCGCACGGGATGGTTGATGAGCTTCAGCGGCTTGCCGAGGCCCGTTCCCTGTCCGGCCGGAAGCGGCACCTGCACCGTCTTGCCGTCGTAGCTGAGCGCCTCCTCGCGTGCCCACACCTTGCGGCACACGTCGATGTACTCCTTGATGCGCTGCATCGGCTTCTCGTAGGGGATGCCGTGGAAACCCTCGATCACCTGCGGACCCGAGGCGCCGAGACCGAGGATGAACCGACCGTCGCTCACGTAATCACAGCCGGCGGCGGTCATCGCCATCAGCGTGGCAGAACGCGAGTACACGTTCACGATTCCGGTGCCGATCTCCACCCTGCTGGTGCGTGCGGCGAGGTAACCCACCTGGGAGATCGCGTCGAAGCTGTATGCCTCCGCCACCCACACCTGGTCGAGTCCGGCCTTCTCGAGTGCCACCACCCGCTCCACGGCCTCCTTGAAGCCACCTGCGTAGTTGATGCCCATGGACAGTTTCACGACGGACCCCCTTGTCGGTTCCCCCTCACCCTAGGACCGCCGCACGGGCGCGCACGATTCGGCGACGGCGACGCGAGACTGTCACCGTGACCCCCGCAGAACTGCGCATCGCCACCCGCGACGGAACCGTGCTGCGGGCGCTCCACTGGACGGGCGGACCGGGCGGGGGGATCCCCATGGTGCTCGTGCACGGGCTCGCCTCGAACTGCCGGCTCTGGGACGGCGCGGCGCGCGAACTGGTGGCCCTCGGCCATGACGTGGTCGCACTCGATCTCCGTGGACACGGGCGCAGCGACAAGCCCGACCACGGGTACTCGGTTCCCGAGGTTGCCCGCGACGTGGTGGATGTGATCGACCGACTCTCCGACGGCAACGACGGGTGGCAGCGTCCGCTCGTGCTCGGCCAGTCGTGGGGCGGGAACGTCGTGGTGGAGATCGCGGCGAACCACGGAAGCGTGGTGCGGGGTGCAGTCGCCGTCGACGGCGGCACCATCGAGCTGTCGAGAGCATTCCCCGACTGGGAGGAGTGCAGCCGCACCCTCGCGCCGCCGCGTCTCGCCGGCACGCCGGCGGAACGGCTGCGCGGGTTCGTGCGCGGGGCCCACCCCGACTGGAGCGACGAGGCGATCGACGGCACGATGCACAACATGGAGCACCATGCCGACGGCACGATCTCGCCCTGGCTCACCTTCGAGCGTCACATCACGGTGCTGCGCGGGCTGTGGGAGCACTCACCCACCGCACTTTTCCCGCGCATCGAGGTCCCCGTGCTGTTCACCCCCGCCTCGAAGGCCGACGACCAGCACACCCGTGCCAAGCGGGAGAGTCACGCCAGGGCTCTCGAACTCGTGCCGAGGGCCAGGGTGGAGTGGTTCGAGCCCGCCGACCACGACCTCCACGCCCAGTTCCCCGCGCGGTTCGCCTCGACGGTGCACCGCCATGTCATGGAAGGATTCCTCGCGTGACCACCCCGAGAGTGCTCACCATCATGGGAAGCGGCGAGACCGCACCCACCATGGTCTCCACCCACCGCTCGCTCGTCGCAAGGCTCGGCGGGAACGTGAACGCCACCGTGATCGACACCCCCTACGGGTTCCAGGAGAACGCACCCGAGCTCGCGGAGCGGGCGGTCTCGTATTTCTTGCGCAGTGTGAACATCGACGTCACGGTTGCGGGACTCACCCGCATGTCGGGGGACGGGGTCGACCCCGTCTCGATCGAGCGGGGTCTGCGCCACGTGGCCGATGCGAACTGGGTGTTCACGGGCCCGGGGTCACCCACGTACGCGCTGCGGCAGTGGCGCGGGTCGCCGGTGCACGACCTGCTGGTCGACAAGCTGCGAACGGGCGGCATCGTCACGTTCGCATCGGCCGCCGCGCTCACCATCGGTTCGCACACCGTCCCGGTGTACGAGATCTACAAGGTGGGCGAGGAACCCAGGTGGGAGACCGGCCTCGACCTCCTCGCAGGCATCCGTGTGCACGCAGCAGTCGTTCCCCACTGGGACAACGCCGAGGGTGGACACCACGACACGCGTTACTGCTATCTCGGCGAGAAGCGACTCGTTCTCCTCGAACGGTCGTTGCCCGACGACCATTTCGTGCTCGGGATCGATGAGCACACTGCCCTCGTGATGGACCTGGACGCAGACACCGCCACGGTCACCGGCCGCGGCACGGTCACCGTCCGGGTGCGCGGGTCCGAACGTGTCATCGCGACCGGAGAGACATTCCCCATGGACGCACTGCGTTCGCCGTCCGTCGAGGGTCGGCCCGGCACCGGCGTCACCACTTCCGGGGGTGGGCACCCCGCGCGGGAGCCGTCGCACGTCGACGGAACCGCGAAGGAGGGCGCGGCGGTGGAGGCTCACGGTCGGGAGCACGGTGCGGCGTTCCGTGTGGCGCTCGCGGCGAACGACGCCGAGGGTGCGGTGCGCGCGGCGCTCGCCATGGAGCAGGACCTCGGGGAGCTCGAGGGTGCAGGTCTCGCGGCAGCTCGAGCGGAACTGCGCGGGATGATCAGCGCCCTGGGCGATGCCGCAGTGGGCGGACTTCAGGACCCGGGGACGCTTGTGGGCCCGTTCGTGGAGGCGATGCTCGAGGTGCGCAAGGTCGTGCGCGCCGAGAAGCGCTACGACCTCAGCGACGTGATCCGCGATTCCTTCGAGCGATTGGGCGTCGAGGTGCGCGACACGCCGGCCGGCGTCGAGTGGCACCTGCGCTGACGGTCCGACGTCTTCAGCCTGTGTAGGTCGCGACGTCCCTGATGCCAAGGTCGAGCGACACCGCGCGCAGGGCCTTGGCTGTGCCGCCCAGGGTCTCCACGATCGTCACGAAGTTCCCCACGATCATCCCGCCGATGGAGTGACCCACCTCGCCGGGCTTCCCGGGCAGCTCTTCGTCCGAGAGTGCGGCGGTGTGCGGGACACCCATGACCGTGCCGATCTCGTCGATGACCGTGGTCTCCCACTCCCGACCGGGAAACACCGCGACGACATTGGAGGCACCGAGTGACTCGGCCAGCGAGACAACCTCCAACGGGTCGGGGTCGGACATGTCCGGCTTCTGGGCCGCGCCGGGATAGCTGTACCCGTACTCGCGCGCCACGTACACGAAGGCATCGTGGTGGGCGAATATCGACCTGCTCCGGACCGGCACCGTCTCGGTGTCCTTCTTCATGGCCGTGTCGATGGCCTGCATCTGCGCCGAGATTCTCACGTAGTTCTCGTCGATGACTTCGATGGCCCCCGGTGCACGCACCGACAGCGCGTTGCGGATGGCGTTCAGGTATCTCATCACGACGGTGGGCGACAGCCACGAATGCGGGTTCGAGAGTCCGTTCGCGGACGGATACGAGTCGGAGTGGAGCTGCGACGTCTTCGAGAACGAGGCGGTGCCCACTTCGCACAGTCCGGCCGTTGCGGACAGTGCCGGAGCACTGAGCTCGACGATGGCGTCCTCGAGTCCGATGCCCTGCGTGATCAAGAGGTCAGCATCCTGGATGGCCTCGATGTCGCTCTCGGTCGGCAGGTAGGAGTGGATGGTGGCGCCGGCGGGCACCAGACCCCTCACCTCGATGTCGGTGCCGGCCGCCATAAGACCCACGAGGCTGGTGAGTGGTGCGATGGTGGCGACCACACGCAGTGCGCGGCCCTCGACGGGCTGACCCTCGGAACACTTCGTCGCGGCAAGTTGGTCGGAGTTGTCGCCCTCGCCGGGGTCGGCGAACTCGTCCTCCTCGAGCACCGCTCTCGTGTCATCGGGTGCGGACGTGCCGCTGCCCGACCCGCAGCCCGCGAGGAGCGAGAACGCGAGAAGGACACATGCAGCCGCGCGTTTCATGGTGTCGATGCTAACGGCGGGACCGACGGCGACGGAGTCGGTCAGCGCGGCGACACGCGCAGCGTGAACGAACGCACGGCCCTGGCGAAGATGTTCGCCTCCACGTCGGGTTCGGTGACCGGCTCCAGGTCCCTCATGGCCGCCGACATGCGGGTGAACACCGACCTCAGCACCGCACGAGCGAGGTTCGCGCCCACGCACAGGTGCGTGCCGAACCCGAACGAGATCTGCGGGTTCGGCGACCTTCCGATGTCGAACACGAACGGGTCACGGAAGACACCCTCGTCCCTGTTTGCCGACGGGTACAGCAGGATGATGCGGTCCCCCTCGCGCACGGGCTGGGCGCCGATGCGGTCGTCGGCTGCCGCCGTGCGGAAGAAGTTGTTGAGCGGCGTCACCCAGCGCAGTACCTCCTCCACTGCACCCTCGACGAGGGACGGGTCGGCCCCCATGGCATCCCACTGGTCCGGGTGGTCACAGAACACCCGCAGCCCGTGCGAGATCGCGGTGCGGGTTGTCTCAGCGCCGCCCGCGATGAAGAGTCCCACCTCGTGGAAGACCGATGCTGCCGGCAGCTTCTGCCCGTCGATCTCCGCGTTGGCCCAGATCGACATGAAATCGTGCGCGGGACACACCGCACGCTCCGCCATGATCGGCCCCATGGCGGCGAGGAACTCGCGGTTCGCCTCGTAGAACTCGGCCATGGTGGCATCGTCGCGCTCGCGCATGTCGGTGCGCATGAGCCGCTCGCTCCACGACTTCAGGTCGGGCCACATCTCCTCGGGGAACCCGAGCAGTCGCGTCGTCATTCGCGCCGCAACCTGCGCCGCGATCGAGTCCACCACCTCGAACGTTCCCTGTCGCAGGCAGTCCTCCACCAGGTCGGCAACGAGTGCGTCGATCTCCGCCTGGCGTCTGGCGACGGCGGCGCGGGTGAGCTCGCCCTGCACGAGCATCCGCTGCTGCCGGTGGCGCGGGTCGTCCTGGGCGATCATGTTCGCCTCCTCGGGCGACCAGACGGCCCGGTAGCCACGGCCCGACACGAACACCGACGACCGTCGCTCCACGTCCATCACGTCCGCATGACGGGTCACCGCCCAGAGGCCGTTCCGCTCGTCGCGGTACACAGGTTCGTTCGCCCGCATCCACGACCAGATGTCGTGCGGGTTCGAGCGGTACAGCTCGGGGTCGAGCAGGTCGACGGCGGGCCGTGCGGTGATGAGGTTCCCCGTTGCGGTCATGTCAGCGCATCCCCCTCGCGTTGTCCCGTGCCACCTCGGACCACGCGCGTGACACCGAGTCGTCAGTCTCGGCCGGCAGGCCGAGCACCTTCTCCCCCAGTATGTTCCGCTGCACCTCGCCCGTGCCACCCCCGATGGTGAGTGCCCTTGCGAACATGTACCCGCTGTACCAGCTGCGCGAGCGCAGCGTTTTCGGGCCCTCCCGGCCACCCGTGAGCATCGCGTCAGCCCCGACGAGATCGCGTGCGACCTCCATCGCCCGCTGGCCGTGCTCGTCCGCCATGATCTTGCGGATGCTCGCTTCGGGGCCCGGCTGATCCCCGCGCAGGCGCGCGGCGAGCGTGCGCATCCGCACCACCTCGAGAACTGTGTGCTCTATCCACAGCGACGCGAGTCGCTGGCGCATCACAGGGTCGGTGACCCCGAGA
>JBMUAQ010000021.1:0-24106 GCA_049454855.1 Ilumatobacteraceae bacterium | reverse complement strand
GGGGGGGGGCGCCACGGTGCACGGCATCACGGTCAGCCGAGAACTGAGGGCGCTCGCCGAGGCGGGGGCCGAGGTGGTGGTGGACTTCACGGTGGCTGCCGCCGCGCGCGACACGTTGCCGTGGTTGGCGCTGCACGGCATGCACGCCGTCGTGGGCACCACCGGGTTCACCGATGCCGACATGGACGCATTCCGTGGCGCCTTCACCGGCAGCAACTGTCTGGTGGCGGCGAACTTCGCAATCGGTGCGGTGCTCATGATGAGGTTCGCCGAACAGGCCGCCCCGTGGTTCGAGACCGCCGAGATCATCGAGTTCCACCACAACGCGAAGGCCGACGCACCGAGCGGAACCGCGTTGGCCACCGCGCAACGGATGGCGGCCGCGTCATCGGAGTGGGCAGCCGACCCCACGAAGCATGAGGTTCTCCCCGGCGCCCGCGGGGGTGAGGGTCCCGCCGGGATACGTGTCCACGGCGTGCGCATGGTGGGAATGACGGCGAGCCAGGAGGTCATCCTGGGAACCGAGGGTCAGACCCTGGTGATCAGACACGACTCGAACGACCGCGTGTCGTTCATGCCCGGCGTGGTTCTTGCCTGCCGGCGGGTTGCCTCGATGCCCGGGCGGTTCACGCTCGGCATCGACTCGCTTCTCTAGGAGCGCCTCAGGAGAGTGCGGCAATCGCCGCGTCGTAGTCGGGCTCCTGGCCGATCTCGGGAACGAGCTCGGTGTGGAGAACCTTTCCGTTCTCGTCGGCAACCACCACGGCACGCGCCAACAGGCCTGCGAATGCGCCCTCGTTCATGCCCACGCCGAAGGCACTCCCGAAGTCGGTGCGGAACGACGACGCGTTCTGCACGTTCGCAAGACCCTCGGAACCACAGAAGCGGCTCTGGGCGAAGGGGAGGTCGGCGGACACGCACACGACCACGGTGTTGTCGAGGCCGTTGGCGAGCTCGTTGAACTTCCGCACGCTGTTCGCGCACACCGGGGTGTCGACACTGGGGAAGATGTTGAACACGACACGCTTGCCCGCGAGGGAGGAGTGGTCGAAGTTGGCCAGGTTCGCCCCGGTGAGTGTGTACGACGGCAGCTGGGCCCCGGGTGCGGGGAGGTCCCCCATGGTGTTGACGGGGTTCCCGCCGAATGCAGTCTGTGCCATGTCTGTCTCCCTAGTCCTGCCCCGCGGTCGGGGCGTTGTCTGTCTCGTCCGGGACACCGGGCGACCTGCGCCTGGCGCTCTGGAGGAGCGTGAGTGCAAAGAGGCCTCCGACGATCCACCACTGGTAGCCGTTGATCCAGCCCACCACGGACTGGATCTCGTCCTCGACCTGCTTGCCACCCGACCACAACACCGCGAGCCTTGTCGCTATTCCCGCGACGGCGAGCGCGACGAACCGTGCCGGCGGCATCTTCAGGTGTCCGACGAGCAGACAGACGATGTTCGACCCGGGCATCAGCAGCACGGCGAGCCAGCCGACCCGGCGCGTGATCCGCTCGGTGGTGCGGTACACCGCCGGCATCTCGCCCACCTGGGCCTCGGTCCAGGCGAGCGCACGCTCCCCGTACCAGCGCCCCACGAGGAAGAGCGCCACCGCGGCCAGCAGGAGCCGCACGAAGCCCACCGAGAAGAAGGTGAACGCGTCGACATAGGGGATGGACCCGAGGAGGTTGCGGTTGCGCGAGCTCAGCATCAGCACGAGCAGCGGGCGCTCGTCGACGAGGGCCGGGCCCACGTTCGTGCCGATCGTGCCGATGACGAACAGGAAGGTGGTGAGGACGATGACGGCGCGACGCACTGGCCGGCAACCTAGCGTCGGAAACGACGCTTTCGGGGGCCGACTCGGGTGCGGCTACCGTTTCGGCGCGGGTCAGCGGGACCTGCTCTGACGACACGGGGGAAACCATGAAGGGCCTGATGCAGCCGACCCAGTTGACGGTGAACTACCTGTTCGACCGGGCCGAGAAGTACCACCGCGACAAGACCGTGACCACTGCGAACGCAACCGGTCTCGAGACGGTCACCTACGGCGAGTGGGCCGACCGCACGCGCAGGATCGCATCGGCGCTCGACAACCTCGGCATCTCCGCACAGGGCAGGGTGGGCACGTTCGCATGGAACACGTCGCGCCACCTCGAGCTGTACTTCGCGGCCCCCTGCAGCGGGCGCGTTCTGCACACCCTGAACATCCGCCTGTTCCCCGAGCAGCTCACCTACATCGTGAACCACGCGGAGGACGAGGTGATCTTCTGCGACACCTCCCTGTGGGCGTTGCTCGAGCCGCTCGTGCCCACGTTCACCACGGTGCGCCACCTCGTGTTCATGAACGACGGCAAGGGGAGTGCACCGGCGTCCGTACCCGGCATCGCCGTGCACGACTACGAGGACCTCGTGCGTGCGTCGCAGCCGAAGCAGTGGCCGGCGATCGACGACGAGAACCGCGCGGCGAGCATGTGCTACACGAGCGGCACCACGGGCAACCCGAAGGGCGTGGTGTACTCGCACCGCAGCACGTACCTGCACACGATGGGCGCGATGATGGTGGACTCCCTGGGCGCGCGCGAGTCCGACGTGATCCTGCCGGTGGTCCCGATGTTCCACGCGAACTCGTGGGGCCTGGCACATGCCGCCGTCGCCTCGGGTGCCGACCTTGTGATGCCGGGCCCCGACCTCAGCGGGCCTGCGATCGCAAAACTGATCGTGGAGCAGAAGGTCACGGTGGCGGCAGGAGTGCCGACGATCTGGATGGCGGTGCTGCCGGAGCTGAAGGGCAAGGACACCTCCTCGCTGCGTGCGATCCCGTGCGGCGGTTCCGCCGTGCCCAAGGCTCTCAGCGAGGCGTACCGGGAGCAGACGGGTCTTCCGATCCTGCAGGCGTGGGGGATGACCGAGACCAGCCCGATTGCCGCCGTGTGCACACTCTCGAGGGCCGACTCGCAGCTGCCGCAGGCGGAGCAGGCCGAGCTGCGCACCACGGTGGGCCTGGTGTCGTTCGGCGTGGAGATGCGCGTGGTCGAACCCGACACCACGAACCCCCAGCCGTGGGACGGAGAGACCAGCGGCGAGCTGCAGGTGGCAGGGGCGTGGATCGCCGGCGACTACTACGACGACCCGCGCTCGCGCGAGAGCTTCACTCCCGACGGCTGGCTGCGCACGGGTGATGTCGCTGTGGTCGACCCGAAGGGCCGCATCCGGCTGGTCGACCGCACGAAGGACCTCATCAAGTCAGGCGGCGAGTGGATCTCGTCGGTCGACGTGGAGAACGAGCTGATGTCGCACCCGAAGATCGCCGAGGCCGCCGTGATCGGCGTGCCCCACCCGAAGTGGTCGGAGCGTCCGCTCGCGTGCGTGGTGACGAAGCCCGGCGAGACCCTCACGAAGGAGGAGGTCATCGAGCACCTCGTTCCGCGTCTGGCCAAGTGGCAGCTGCCCGACGACGTGGTGTTCATCCCCGAGGTGCCGAAGACATCGGTGGGCAAGTTCTCCAAGAAGACCCTGCGCGAGCAGTTCGAGAACCACAAACTGCCCGACGCCTGAGCGTCAGAGCCGGCCGGAGCGGATCACGCGGTCGAGGAACTGACGGGCGCGTTCGGTGGACGGTTCGGTGAGCACCGAGCGGGGCTCGCCTCGCTCGATGATGCGGCCACCGTCGAGCACGCACACGACGTCGCTCGTCTCGCGTGCGAAACCCATCTCGTGGGTCGCCACGATCAGCGTCATTCCCGAGGATTTCAGACCGCGCACCACGTCGAGCACCTCGCCGACGAGCTCGGGGTCGAGCGCGCTCGTGATCTCGTCCAGCAGCAGCACCTCGGGCTCCACCGCGAGCGCGCGCACGATCGCCACCCTCTGCTGCTGGCCACCCGACAACCGGTCGGGGTAGTCGCCTGCCTTGTCGGCGAGCCCGAAACGCTCGAGGAGCTCGTGCGCGCGGGCGGTCGCCCGTTCGCGCGGGGTGCCGAGCACCCGCACCGGGGACAGCGTGATGTTCTCGGTGACCGTCATGTGGGGGAACAGGTTGAAGCTCTGGAACACCATGCCCACCCTGCGCCTGACCTCGTTCGCGTCGTGCCCGGGGAGGCTCACGTCGACGCCGTCGATCATCACGGCGCCGTCGTCGATCGGCTCGAGCAGGTTGATGCAGCGCAGGAGCGTTGACTTCCCCGAACCGGACGGTCCGATGAGCGCGACGCACTGGCCCTGTTCCACGTCGAGGTCCACCCCGTCAAGAACCGTATGGTCGCCGAAGCGCTTCGTGACGCCGCGAAGCGAGATGCGGCTCATCGCACCCTCGTCCCGGTGGTGCGGCCGCGTTCGCGGGCGAGCAACCAGTCGGTGAGCCTCGTGAGCGGCACGGTGACGGCGAGGAAGATGAGGGCGGCCGCGATGTACGGGGTGAAGTTGGCGAACTTCGCCTTGTCCACGCCGGCCTGGCGCAGGATCTCGATCGGCCCGATGAGCGACACGAGAGCGACGTCCTTCTGCAGCGACACCATGTCGTTCATGAGCGGCGGCACGACGCGGCGGACGGCCTGCGGGAGCACGACGAACCGCATCGTCTGGCCGTTGCTGAGCCCCAGAGAGCGTGCTGCTGCCCGCTGCGACTCGTGCACGCTCTCGATGCCGGCACGGAACACCTCACTCACGTACGACGCATAGGTGAGGATGAGGGCCACAGAGCCCCAGATGAGCGGGCTGTTCCACGGCCGTTCCAGACCGAGCCCGGGCACGCCGAAGCCGATGAGATAGATCCACAGGATCACGGGGACCCCGCGCATGATGTCGGTGTAGGCAACGGCAAGTATTCGCAGCGGGAAGAGCACGGGGGACCGGCTGTTGCGCGTGACAGCCACGAGGAGCGCGACGAGCACGATGAACGGCACCGACCACAGGAAGATGCGCACGTCGAGCCAGAACGCCTCGAGGAGCCGGGGCAAGGAATCGCGGAAACGCTCGCCGTTGAAGAACGACGCCCGCACACGGTCCCACCGGGGCATCCGCGGCACCAGCAGCACCACCGCCGTGACGAGCACGGCGGTGCTGAGGCCGGCAACGAGAAGACTCCGCCTGCGGCGGGCCCGTTCGTGAAGGGCACGCCGCGAGGCGGAGTCACTCATGGAGTCGTCAGCGATGCGCTACGAGAGCGCGATCACCGGTGCGTTGGTCTTGTCCGCGAGCCACGTCTGGACGATCGCGGCAAGAGTGCCGTCGGCCTCGAGCGCGGCGAGCGCCTCGTTCACGCAGGAGACGAGGGCGTTGCCCTTGTCGAACACCATTCCGAACTGGTCGGCTGCGGCGCCCTCCTGGGCGGGGAACTGGCCGACGACGCTGGCGCCGTCGATCTCCACGGCCGCGATGTAGAAGGCGGTGGGGAGGTCGACGACAATCGCGTCGATCTGCTTGGCCTCGAGCGCCGCCTTCGCGCCGGCGTTGTCGTCGTAGACGTAGGGCTCGTTGGTGGGCTGGATCACCGAGGTGATGAACTCGAGGCTGGTCGTGCCGGCCTGGGCGCCGAACTTCACGTCCTTCAGGTCGGCGACCGACGTTGCGCCTGCGGCGGCCGAGCCCGCAAGGGCGACCACGGCCTGGTTGGTGGTGTAGTAGGCATCGCTGAAGTCGACATCGGCCTTGCGCTCCTCGGTGATCGAGAACTGCTGCAGGTTGAAGTCGAAGTTCTTGGCGCCCGGCTGGATGGCCGAGTCGAAGTCGGTGCGCACCCAGGTGACGTTCTCGTCGGAGAACCCGAGCTGGCCGGCGACTGCATAGGCGACGGCGGCCTCGAAGCCCTCCTTCGATTCCGGCTTGTCGTTCTCCACCCACGGTGAGTAGGCGGGGTTGCCGGTGGCGATGGTGAGCTTGCCCTCGGCGAGGGTCTTGCCGTTGGTGCACTCGTTGCCGGCACCGCCGGATGCTGCGGCAGCGGTGGTGTCGGCGGAGTCGGAGCTGCCGCCGCAGGCTGCGAGCCCGAGCGAGGCCGCGGCCACGAGTGAGAGGGTCAAACGACGCATGGAGGGGTGGTTCCTTTCGTGAGGCCCGCCGGTGTCGGCGGCATCCCCGGGGTGCTCGGGGACGGGAGAAATCTACTGGAATGGATTCCCGACCACAAAGGTCAGGAATAGGTCAACCCCCAAAGATTTCCGTCGATTCCTGTGGAACTCCGCGTTCCATACCTTGACCATGAGACACAGGGGGGCGTACCGTCTCGCACATGGCGGGGGCACTGGAAACGGCAGAGGTCCCGGCCCACGCCGACGTGCTGGCGGACCGGGTGGTCGGTGAGGCCGAAGCCATGGTGGTGGCCGCAACGCGCATCTGCATGCAGCGTCTCGGGCGGTCCCGCGTGACGATGGACGACGTGTGCGCAGAGGCCGGGATCTCCCGCGCCACCCTGTACCGGCTGTTCCCCGGCGGGCGCGACGTGCTGTTCGGTGCGGTGCGCGAGGCCTCCCTGCACGAGTTCTTCGACGACATCCGCAGCGAGGTCGACGGCGCGGATTCCCTCGAGGAGCTGCTGGTGCGCGTGATCGTCGCCGCGTCGCGGGCCCTCCGTGACGATGCGCATCTTGCGGTGTCGCTCGCCACCGAGCCGGGCATCGCCCTCGGGGACCTCACATTCGAGGGGGTCGACCGCATCATCCGCGTCGCCTTCCGGTTCGTCGAGCCGTACGCGGCCGCGTACATCCCCGCCGCCCGCACCGAGGAGATCATCGACATCCTCGCGCGTCTCGTGATCTCGTACCACCTCTCGCCGTCGCGCGTGTTCGACTTCACCGACAGCGGGTCCGTCACGCGGTTCGTCCGCCTCCACCTTCTCGACAACACGTCCGTACGGACCGAACAAGGAGAACAACGGAAATGAGCCTCACAGAGAAGTCCAACCGGGAGATGCTCGACCGTGACGAGCTGAACGACATCGAGGCCATCCTCGCTGTCAGCAACACCTCTGTCGACGAGGTGGAGCACGTCGTGAAGAACAACGCCGACTCCATCTTCACGTGGGACTACTCCCTCGCGCGGCCGGGCCTGCGCAAGCTCTACGAGAAGGCGAAGACGGGCCAGTGGAACGGCACCACGGATCTCGAGTGGCAGACCGACGTCGACGTGGAGAAGGTCGTCGCCCAGGACATGGAACTGCTCGGACCCGGGATCGACCCCAGCCTGTACTCGGGCACCCAGCTCGACAAGTGGGGAGACAAGGAGTGGCTGCAGTTCGGCATCGAGGGCCGCAACTGGACACTCAGCCAGTTCCTCCACGGCGAGCAGGGAGCGCTCATCTGCACAGCGAAGATCGTGGAGACGGTGCCGTGGTACGACGCCAAGCTGTACGCGGCCACCCAGGTTGTCGACGAGGCGCGGCACGTCGAGGTGTTCGCGCGCTACCTCGAGGAGAAGATGGGCGGCGAGTACCAGGTGAACGCGCACCTGCGCGAGCTGCTCGACGACATCATCCGTGACAGCCGCTGGGACATGACGTACCTCGGCATGCAGATCATGGTGGAGGGTCTCGCCCTCGCGGCCTTCGGTTTCCTCCACCAGCTCACCAACGAACCGCTGCTCAAGAAGCTGCTGCGCTACGTGATGAGCGATGAGGCCCGCCACGTGGCATTCGGCGTGCTCAGCCTGCAGGAGGTCTACTCCGAGATGTCGGACGCCGAGATCAAGGACCGCCAGGAGTTCGCCTTCGAGGCGAGCGTGCGCATGCGCGACCGTTTCCTCCAGCAGGAGGTGTGGGACCGCATGGGCGTGAACGTGAAGGAGATCGCCCCGATCACCCTCGCCGACCCGTCGCGCCAGATGTTCCAGCAGATGCTGTTCTCGAAGATCGTCCCGAACTGCAAGAAGCTCGGCATCCTTGACCGCAACGATGCCTGGCTGCGCCGCAGGTTCGAGGATCTCGGCGTCATCCAGTTCGAGGACTGGCAGGACACCGGCGAGGAGTACACCAGCTTCGAGCTCGGCAAGGACGTGCTGGCCGCGGGCCAGTAGCAGCGGCGGGGCACCCGGCCCCCGGTCGCATCCCGGTTCGTGGCGTCCCCGGGGCGCTCGTTCGGCAATACTTGGCGAATGGCGCTGTTCGGGCAGGTTCTCACCGCGATGATCACGCCGTTCGACAGGAACGGCGCGTTGAACATCGACGAGGCCGTCCGGCTCGCGCGCTGGCTGCAGGACAACGGCAACGACGGTCTCGTGGTGTCGGGGACCACCGGCGAGTCGTCCACCCTCACCGACAACGAGAAGCTGGAACTGTGGGAGGCCGTGATCGGCGCCGTCACCGTCCCCGTCATCGCCGGCAGCGGCTCGAACGACACGGCGCACTCGGTGCATCTCACGCGCGAGGTCACGAGGCTCGGTGCGGCGGGGATCCTCGCCGTCGGCCCGTACTACAACCGTCCCTCACAGGCCGGCCTGGTGGCGCACATCACCGCGATGGCGCAGGCCACCAACCTGCCCGTGGTGGTTTACGACATCCCGGTCCGAACCGGCCGCAAGATCTCCACGGCATCGCTCGCGAAGGTCGCGAACGAGGTGCCGAACGTGAGGGCGCTGAAGGACGCCGCGGGCGCACCGGCCGAGACCGCGAACCTGATGGCGCAGGTTCCCGCCGGTTTCGAGCTCTACAGCGGCGACGACGGGCTCACGCTCGCGTTCCTGGCGTACGGAGGCTCGGGTGTCATCGGTGTCGCCACGCACTGGAGCGCCCCGGAGCACCAGCTCATGATCGATGCATTCAAGTCGGGCGACGTTGCCGCTGCACGCAGGTGGAACGACGTTCTGCTAGAGAGCTATGCCTTCGAGACCGGCGACGACAACCCGAACCCCATCCCGTCGAAGGTGATGATGAACCACCTCGGCTTCGACGTGGGGGAGTGCAGGCTCCCGATGGGGCCGCCACCTGCCGGCCTCGCCGAGCGGGCCGCGCGGGTGCACGCCAACCTCGAGATGGTGCGCGCGGCGAACCCGCGCTGACCCATGGCAGGACCCGTCCGCATCTTCTTTCTCGGTGGCCTCGGCGACATCGGGCGCAACTGCATGGTGCTGGAGCAGCGCGACAAGCTGCTGATCATCGACTGCGGTCTGATGTTCCCCGATGCGGACATGCACGGCATCGACCTCGTTCTGCCCGACTTCACGTTCCTCCGTGAGAACGCCCACCGGATCGTGGGCTGCGTGGCCACACACGGCCACGAGGACCACGTGGGAGGGCTCCAGTTCCTCCTGCGCGACTGTGAGTTCCCCGTGTACGGCTCCCCGGTCACGCTCGGACTCGCGGCTGGCCGGATCGACGAGGCCGGGCTCATGCACCGCACGCGTCTCGTGCCGGTCACCGACGGCCAGCGACTCGACATCGGCGGTTTCGACGTGGAGTTCCTCCCCGTCACCCACTCGGTGCCGCACGCGCACGCGATCATCGTGCACACCGACCAGGGCGTCATCGTGCACTCGGGGGACTTCAAGCTCGATCTCACACCGGTGGACGGACGGCGCACCGATCTCGCCCGCCTCGGGGAGCTCTCGAGCACTGTGGGCATCAGGCTGCTCATGTGCGACTCGACGAACGCCGAGGAGGCGGGGCACGCCCCCAGCGAGACGAGCGTGGGGGCCGTCCTTCGCGGCCTCTTCCACGACCACCGTGACCGCCGCATCATCACGGCGAGCTTCGCCAGCCACATCCACCGTGTGCAGCAGATCATCGACACCGCACTCGAGCAGGGCCGCAAGGTCGCGCTGCTCGGGCGCAGCATGCAGCGGAACGTGAAGCTGGCCATCGACCTCGGACTCATGAACGTCCCTGCTTCAGCGTTCATCGATGCCGAACGCATCACGGAACTGGCGCCCGAGAAGGTGTGCGTGATCTCCACCGGGTCGCAGGGCGAACCCATGTCGGCCCTGTCGTTGCTCTCGCGGGGCGAGAGCAAATGGCTGAAGGTGGGGGAGAACGACACGATCATCCTGTCCAGCCACGCGATCCCCGGCAACGAGGGAAACGTGAACAGGGTGATCGACGGTCTGATGCGCGCGGGGGCGAGGGTGGTGCACAGCGGCGTGGCCGCCGTGCTCGCCACCGGCCCCGCACAGGCCGACGAACAGAAGACCTACCACACGATCGTGCGGCCCGAGTGGTTCGTGCCGGTTCACGGCGAGTACCGGCACCTCCGCGCCCATGCCGCGCTCGCCGGGCAGATGGGCTGCCCCGAGTCGAACGTGCTGCTCGCCGAGGACGGTGACGTGCTCGAGCTTGCGGACAAGGGGCTCTCGTTCCACTCGAAGGTTCCTGCCAACTACCTGTTCGTCGACGGCATCGTGGGAGACGTCGGCCACGGGGTGCTCCGTGACCGGAAGGTGCTGGCGGAGGAGGGCGTGGTCGTTGTCATCGCGTCCGTCGACCGCGCGACGGGAGAGGTCATCACGGGCCCGGAGATCATCACGCGGGGCTGGGTGTACGCACCCGAGGCCGATGACCTCCTCGACGAGGCCGAGGACACCGTGAGGGCTGCCCTCGAGCGGGCGCTGCGCGACGGCGTGCGGGACATCGACTCGCTCGAGCGCGAGGTGCGCCGTGCCACGGGCAAGTTCGTCAACGAGCGCACCAAGCGCCGACCGATGATCGTGCCCGTCGTGATGGAGACATAGAGTCGCCGGCATGTACGGAGCACAGGGTCTCGTCCGCTCGCTCGTCGACTCCGGCGTCGAGGTCACGTTCGCGAACCCGGGCACGTCCGAGATGCACCTCGTCACCGCGATCGACTCCACTCCCGGCATGCGTTCTGTGCTCGGGCTGTTCGAGGGTGTCGTCACCGGCATGGCCGATGGCTACGCCCGGATTGCGGGGAAACCCGCCGCGACACTCCTGCACCTCGGGCCCGGCCTCGCGAACGGTCTCGCGAACCTCCACAACGCGCGGCGCGCGTCGTCGCCTGTGGTGAACATCGTCGGCGACCACGCCACGCACCATCTGCACCTCGATGCACCGCTCGCCTCCGACATCGTCGGTTTCGCGAGACCGGTGTCGGCGTGGGTGCACACCGCAACTTCGGCGGCGTCGGTGGGCGCCGATGCCGCGCGCGCGGTGCAGGCGGCCCGCCAGCACCCCGGGCAGATCGCCACGTTGGTCCTGCCTGCCGACGTTGCATGGAACGAGGGTGGCGTGCCTGCACCGCCGCTGCCGGTGCAGGGTCCTGCAGCATTCGCCACCGACAGGGTTGCCGCCGTCGCGGAGGCGGTCCGTTCGGGTCGCAGGGTCGGCATCCTCATGCGGGGTGCCGTGCTGCAGAAGCGCGGTCTCGAGGCCGCCGGTCGTGTTGCCACTGCCGGCGACGTGAGGTTGATGTCCGACACATTCGCGCCGCACACCCAGCGCGGAGCGGGCATCGTCCCGGTTGCGCGGCTGCCGTATTTCGCCGAGCAGTTGGTGGAGTACCTCGCCGACCTCGACGTGCTCGTGCTGGTCGGCACGAAGCCGCCCGTCACCTTCTTTGCCTATCCCGGTCGCGCGAGCGTCGGGGCGAACCCGCGCACGGAGATACTCCAACTTGCGCACCCCCACGAGGACACCGTCGGCGCGCTCGAGGCACTCGCGCACGAACTCGGCGCATCCACCGCGAAACCTGCTGTCGCAGGTCTCGCGGTGGCCGACGAGATCGGGGACAGGCTCGACGGTTGGGCGGTGGGACGGGCGATCGCACGCCACCTGCCCGAGGGTTCGATCATCTCCGACGAGGGCGGCACCTCGGGTGCAGGCAGCGCGGTCGCGCTCGCGACAGCGGTACCGCACGACCACCTCGGTCTCACCGGCGGCTCGATCGGCCAGGGTCTGCCGGTGGCCACCGGGGCGGCGGTTGCGGCACCGGACCGCAAGGTGGTGTGTCTGCACGGTGACGGTGGTGCGATGTACACGGTGCAGTCGCTGTGGACCCAGGCACGCGAGAACCTCGATGTCACCACGGTGATCTTCGCGAACCGTTCGTACGCCATCCTGAACATCGAGCTCCAGCGCACGGGAGCGGGTGATGCCGGCGAGAAGGCACGCGCCATGCTCGATCTCTCGAACCCCGAACTGGACTGGGTGAGCCTTGCCCGCGGCATGGGTGTGGAGGCGGTCCGCGTGGAGACGGCGGCCGCATTCGACGATGCATTCGCCTCTGCGATGAGAACCCGTGGACCCTGTCTCATCGAGGTCTATCTCTGAGACCCTGTCCGGTGGCCGTCCGGCGGGTCACCGTTTCGCCTTGACCCGGGGGTATCCCGACACGGTTCCCACCCCGGGAGTACCGTTTTCCACATGTCTGGCAAGGGCCCTCGTTCGTCGTCCCCCGGTTCCCGGGGCCCCGGTGGTGCCCGCGGCTCGGGCAGCCGCGGCGGGGTGAAGACCCCTCCGTCGGGCACCCGCAGGCCGCAGGGCAAGGGGGAGCCGCTCGAGGATTCCCGCCTCAACCGGGTGGTGAGGGGTCGCGAGGTGGAGTTCTGGGGCATCGGGCTCGTCAGCCTGGGTCTGCTGCTCGCCCTGTCCATCTATGTGCCGATGGCGGGCCCTCTCGGCCGCGGCATCGACACCATGTTCGGCTGGCTCTTCGGCCTCGGCCGCTTCACGCTGCCCGTCGTCACCGCACTCATCGGCATCGCCATGGTGCGCAGGCGCAGTGTCGAGCACCGTGTGCGTCTGTCCGCGGGCTGGACCGTGCTGGTCCTGGCGGCCCTGGGACTTCTGCACCTCGTGAACGGTGCCGACTCGATCGTGGCGGGTGCCGACGAGATGGCGCGTGCGGGCGGCTGGTTCGGGGCGATCATCTGTGAGCCGCTGCGCAACACCGTGAGCTGGGCCGGTGCACTAGTGGTGCTTCTGGCCGCGGGCGTGCTCGGCACCATGCTGGTCACCGACACGTCCCTTCCCGAACTCATCGATCTCGCCAGGCAGCGCACCGCGGGCCTGAACGAGGCGCGTGACGAGGCCCGGCGCGCCCGCGAGGAGCGCGCCGCCACCAAGCGACGCCAGCCGGGCATGTACGACCTCGAGGACGACGAGGCGGACGAGCCCGGTGAGGGCCCGTCGCGCCGCCCGTCGCGCAGACGGCCCAAGCTGTATGACTTCGCCGACGATTTCGGCCCCGCGCCGGAAAAGAAGCCGCGAGTGAAGCGGGTGCGCACGGAGGCAGAGCCGCAGACACCCGAGTTTCACCAGAAGCCGGGAATGGCGCACCGCGCGGATGACGCCGGTATCACGGTGGCCGGCTCGTCACGCCCGGGCCAGTGGTTGCTCCCGTCCACCGACCTGCTCACGCTCACAGCTGCACACGAGGTGAACCTCGCCCGTGTCGAGGAGCGCGGCAAGCTCCTCGAGGAGGCACTCGCGTCACACGGTGTGGAGACGCGTCTTCTCGGCAAGACGGTGGGCCCCACCGTGACGCGATTCGAACTGGAGCTCGGCGCAGGTGTGAAGGTTGCGAAGGTCACCAGCCTCGCGCGCGACATCGCGTACTCCATGGCCGCAACCGACGTGCGCATCCTCGCGCCGATCCCGGGCAAGTCAGCCATCGGTGTCGAGGTGCCGAACGAATCCCGTCAGCTCGTGTCGCTGGGCGATCTCATGGTGTCCCCCGAGGCACGCGCAGCCGCCCATCCGCTCGAGGTGGCCGTGGGCAAGGACATCGCGGGCCGGGCGGTGTTCATGAACCTCGCGAGCACACCGCACCTCCTCATCGCAGGTGCAACGGGTGCCGGCAAGTCGAGCGGCATCAACTCGATCCTCACGTCGTTGCTCATGCGTTCCACCCCGGACGAGGTGCGCCTCATCCTCATCGACCCCAAGCAGGTGGAGATGGGCCAGTACGCACGTCTGCCGCACCTTCTCACGGCGCCGGTCACCAACCCGAAGAAGGCCGCGAACGCCCTCGGCTGGGCGGTGAAGGAGATGGAGCGCCGCTATGACCTCCTGGTCGAGGCCGGTTACCGCGACATCGGTGGATACAACGCCGCGCACGACCGCGGCGAACTCGTGCAGCCCCGCGAGGACCTCCCGCCGTACGAGCGGCTCCCGTTCATCGTGGTGGTCGTCGACGAGCTGAACGACCTCATGATGGTGGCGGCGCGCGATGTGGAGGAGTGCATCACCCGCATCGCCCAGAAGGCGCGCGCGGTCGGCATCCATCTCATCGTGGCCACGCAGCGGCCCAGCGTGAACGTCATCACGGGTGTGATCAAGGCGAACATCCCCGCCCGCATGGCGTTCGCGGTGTCGTCGCTCACCGACAGCCGTGTCATCCTCGACCAGCCCGGCGCGGAGAAGCTCGTGGGCAAGGGCGACATGCTCCTTCTTCCGGGCAACACCAACATTCCCCAGCGCATCCAGGGCTCCTGGGTCGATGAGGAGGAGGTGCGCCAGGTGGTTGCGCACTGGCGCGCACAGTCGCCCGAGATCGTCTATGTCAGCGGCATCGAGGGCGAGGACGGCAGCGGCTCGTCGGGCCAGGGAGACCTCTTCGGCGGTTCGGGTGGCGGTGACAGCGACCTCCTGCGGCAGGCCATGGAGATCGTCGTCCGCTCCGGTCTCGGCAGCACCTCGCTGCTGCAGCGGAAACTGAAGGTGGGCTTCGCGCGCGCCGGCCGTCTCATGGACGAACTGGAGGAGCGCGGGGTGGTGGGCCCGAGTGAGGGCTCGAAGGCCCGTGCCGTGCTAATGACGGTGGAGGAACTCGACTCTCTGGGGTGAACGACATGGCAGATCCTGTGCTCGAAACGGTGACCACGGGACTGCGGTTCCCCGAGGGGCCGGTGGCGATGCCGGACGGGTCGGTTGTGCTCACCGAGATGTTCGGGCGCTGCCTCACGCGGGTCGCAGCTGACGGGTCGAAGACCACCGTGGCCGAGATCGACGGCCTGCCGAACGGTCTCGCGGTGGGACCCGACGGGTTCCTGTACCTCTGCAACAACGGCGGTGCGTTCACCCCGCTCGAGATGGGCGGTCTTCTCTACCCGGGTGAGTTCGACCCGGCACAGTACGTCGGGGGGCGCATCCAGCGCGTGAATCCGGACACCGGCGAGGTGCAGGACCTCTACACACACTGCGGTGACACACCGCTGCGCGCCCCGAACGACCTCGTGTTCGACGCCCACGGTGGCTTCTGGTTCACCGACCACGGCATCCGCCACCACCGCAACTCGGACCGCACCGGCATCTATTACGCGACGGCCGACGGCAGCCACATCGAGGAGGTCGTGTTCCCTGTGGACTCGCCGAACGGCATCGGCCTGTCGCCCGCGGGTGACCGTGTGTACTGGGCCGAGACGCACACCGGCCGCGTGTTCCAGCGTGTCATCGAGTCGCCGGGCAGGGTGGGGCCGATCACACCCGACGTGCCGTACGTGCTGTGCGGCCTGCCCGGCTACCAGCTGTTCGACTCCCTCGCCGTCGACGGCGACGGGAACATCTGCGTGGCGACGCTCGTGAACGGCGGCATCACCGTCATCTCGCCGGCGGGTGAGGTCATCGACTTCGTCGCCACCGATGACCGCATCACCACCAACATCTGCTTCGGCGGGCCCGACATGCGCACCGCGTGGATCACGGTGTCCTCCACCGGTCGGTTGCTGCGCATGCAGTGGCCACGGCCGGGTCTGCGCCTCAACTGGCAGTAGCCTCGTTCCCCGTGGCTCGTCGTTTCTATCTCGAGACGCTCGGCTGCCCGAAGAACGATGTCGACTCCGACAAGCTCGCGGGGAAGATGCTGGCAGACGGCTACGTCCGCACCGACGACCCCTCCCGGGCCGACGTGGTGGTGGTGAACACCTGCGCATTCATCGACGAGGCACGCCGTGAGTCCGTCGACACCATCCGCTCGCTCGACGGCCGCCGCAAGCGGTCGTCGAAGCTCGTGGTGACCGGTTGCATGGCTGAGCGCTACGGGGAGGAACTGGCCGAACAGGTGCCGGAAGCCGACCAGATCGCCGGTTTCGGGGTTCCGATCCGCCTCGGACGCAAGCCGGTGTCGGTCACCACAGAGGTCCCCGGGTTCGACCTCCTCAACCTGCCCCGACCGAGGTCGGATGCCCCGTGGGCATACGTGAAGATCGCCGAGGGCTGCGACCGAACGTGCGGGTTCTGCGCCATACCCAGCTTCCGCGGCCCGCAGCGCAGCCGTGACACGCAGTCGATCCTCGATGAGGTCGAGCAGCTGGGTGTGCGCGAGGTGGTGCTGGTGGCACAGGACCTCGCCAGTTACGGAAAGGACCGCCCCGGCGAGCTCGGTGCGGGTTCCATCGTGCCGCTCGTGCGCGAGGTCTCCGCACGTGTCGACTGGGTGCGCCTCCTGTATCTGTACCCGAGCGACCTGGGTGACGACCTGATCCGCGCCATCCTCGAGAGTGGCGTGCCGTATTTCGATCTGTCCCTGCAGCACGTGAGCAAGGAACACCTCCGCCGGATGAGGCGCTGGGGGGACGGTGCCCGCTTCCTCGAGCGCATCCGTCGCATCCGCGCGGATTCTCCGCACGCCTCCTTCCGCTCGAACTTCATCGTGGGATACCCCGGTGAGACCGAGGACGACCACGACATGCTCCTGCGTTTCGTGGAGGAGGCGCGCCTCGACTGGTGCGGTTTCTTCGCCTTCAGCCCCGAAGAGGGCACGCACGCGGTGGGTCTTCCCGACCAGGTGCCGGCCGCACTCGCCGCGGAGAGGCTCGCCGAGCTGCGCGAGCTGCAGGACTCCATCACGGTCGCCGCCCGCGACAACCTCGTGGGGGAGACCGTGCGCGTCCTCGTGGATTCCCCCGGCGTGGGCCGCTCCTTCAGGGAGGCCCCGGAGATCGACGGCATCGTGCACGTGCCGCAGCACCTCGCGACGGGTGAGTTCCACGACGTCGTGGTGGGGGAGGCTCTCGGACCCGATCTCATCGCCGAGGGCGCCGTTCTGGTGGAATAGGGGAATGGGGATGGACGGCACGGCGATCGCCACCTGGGCGAACGCAATCACCGTCACGCGGGTGCTTGCGTCCCCGTTCCTCTTCGCGATGATCCCGAGCGACAGCAGGGGTTCGTGGGTCGCGTTCGCACTGTGGGTGGTGCTGTGCGTGTCCGACCTCGTCGACGGGCGCATCGCGCGGTGGCGCGGCCCCACCCGAAGCGGCGCGTTCCTCGACCCCCTCGCCGACAAGATCCTGATTCTCGGCGCCATGTTCACCCTCGTCAGCCGCGGCATCTTCTGGCTGCTGCCCGTGAGCATCATCGCCGCGCGGGAGATCCTGATCAGCGTGTACCGAGTGGTGGTCGGTGCCAGGGGAGTCTCCGTGCCGGCAAGCACGCTCGCGAAGTGGAAGACGCTCTTCCAGCAGCTGGCCGTGGGTTTCGCCATCGCCCCTCTGACGACGAGCGATGCAACGTGGCTGTGGCTGTTCTTCCTGTGGACGTCGGTGGCACTCACGCTCGTGACCGGTGCGCAGTACGCATGGCACGCACGCCGGCCCGCCGCGCCGGGGACGGCAGCATGACGCTCTCTGCGGCCGAGCGCGCATCACTGCAGAAGCGCACCCTGCGCACCCTGACGGTCGGCCAGTTGGTGGGAGCGGCATCGATGTCGAGTGCGGTCACCGTCGGTGCGTTCGTCATCCAGGAGATCCTCGGCCAGACCACCCCGTGGGGCGGCATCGCCACGGCGACGGTGACCACCGGGACCGCGGTGATGTCGCAGGTGCTCTCGCGGGTGATGATGCGCCGCGGACGCAGGCCGGGCCTGCAGGCGGGGTACGCGCTGGCGGCGGCGGGGGCGGTGCTCGCCGGCATCGGTGCCGAGTCCGGGATGATCGCGGTCTTCCTGCTCGGGTTGTTCATGTTCGGCAACGGCCAGGCCTCGAATCTTCTTTCCCGGTACGCCGCCACCGATCTGGCGGTGCCCGAGGAGCGCTCGCAGGCCATGAGCCGCATCGTGTTCGCCTCGACCTTCGGTGCGGTGTTCGGCCCGCTCCTCATCGCGCCCGCCGAGGCAGCGGGGCAGTCCTGGTTCGGTTGGCACCGCTACACCGGCCCGTGGTTCTTCGCCGCCACCGTCTTGCTTGTTGCGTTCGCGAACGTGTCGGTACGACTGCGGCCCGACCCGCTGGTCGTCAGCGGCGGCACGGCCGACCCGTCGGGCGGCAAACTGCCGTCGATCGGTGCGGCCATGGGAATCGTGCTTGCATCCGGCCGCGGACGTCTCGCCATCTCGTCGATGGCGATGTCCCAGGCCGTCATGGTGGCGATCATGACCATGACACCCGTGCACATGAAGCTGCACGGCCACGAGACGCTCAGCCAGTACGTGGTGTCGCTGCACATCGCGGGGATGTACGCCTTCAGTCCGCTGGTGGGCCGCTACACGGCACGGCGGGGCACGCTTGCCTCCGTGCTGGTGGGTTCGTCGGTTCTGCTGGCAGCAGCGGTGGCCTCATCGCTGAGCGGTGACGGCCCCGTGCTGGTCTTCCCGGCCCTGTGGCTGCTGGGGGTCGGGTGGAACTTCGGCCTCATCGGGGGCTCCTCGATGCTGCTCGAGGCCGTCTCCGAGCGTGACCGTGTCACGGTCCAGGGCTCGGCCGATCTGCTGATGAGCCTGTGCGGCGGCATCGCCGGGTTGTCGTCGGGGTTCATCCGTCGCGCCGTGGGCTACCACATGCTGTCGGTGCTCGGCATCGCGCTGGCAGGTGCCCTCCTCGTTGCGGCATGGTGGACGCACTCCACGCGCGCCACGGCGGGTGCCCCGGCATGAGGTGCAACGTCGTTGCGGTCGGCACCGAGTTGCTGCTGGGGCAGATCAACGACACCAACTCGTCCTGGCTCGGTGAGCAGCTGGCGGCGGCCGGCATCGAGTCCCATCTGCAGCTGAAGGTGGGGGACAACCTCGTCCGAATGGAGGACGCACTCTCGGTCGCCTTGGTGGATGCCGACGCTGTGATCGTGTGCGGAGGCCTCGGCCCCACGCACGACGACCTCACGCGCGAGGCAATTGCGTCGTTGATGGTTGCAGACCTCTTGCAGGACGACTCCGTGGCCGCCGTCATCCGCGACGTGTTCGCGCGGCGAAACAGGGAGATGCCGGAGAACAACCTCCGCCAGGCCATGGTTCCCGTCGGTGCCACGGTGATCGCGCAGACGCGGGGCACCGCCCCCGGGCTCATCTGCCCGGTCGGCGACCGCGTGGTGTACGCGGTGCCGGGCGTGCCCCACGAGATGAAGGACATGTTCGAACGCGCCGTGCTGCCCGACCTCCTCGCGCGCAGCGGCGGGCGCACCGTGATCGCGAGCCGCGTGCTGCGCACGTGGGGCGACAGCGAGTCACGCCTGAACGAACGCCTCGACGGCATCATCGGCGAGCTCGACCGCGTGGGAAACCCCACACTCGCGTTCCTCGCGAGCGGGTGGGAGGGCATCAAGGTCCGCCTCACCGTGAAGGCTGCCGACACCGCCACGGCGAAGCAGATGCTCGATGACTGGGACAGCCGTGTGCGCACCGTGGTGGGTGACGTGGTGTTCGGGACCGATGACGACACCATGGAGTCGGTTGTGCTCGGCATGCTGAGCGCTCGGGGTCTCACCCTCGGGCTCGCGGAGTCGGTCACGGGCGGTCTCGTGGGCGGCAGGATCACGAACGTGCCGGGTGCGTCGTCGGTGTTCCGCGGGGCCGTGGTCAGTTACGCAAGCGAGGTGAAGTTCGGCGTTCTCGGAGTCGACCGGGGTCCGGTGGTGTCCGAGGAGGCCGCGGCGCAGATGGCGCTCGGCGCGCGACGTGTTCTCGGGTGCGACGTGGCGCTCGCGCTCACAGGAGTGGCGGGGCCCGACGAACAGGACGGACGTGCCGTCGGCACTCTGTGTGCGGCGGTCGCACTTCCCGACGGCTCCACGGTGTCGGGAACGTGGATGATGCCGCCCGCGCGCGACCAGATGCGCCAGATGAGCGTGATCACCGCGCTCGACTTCCTGCGGCGCACTCTGATCTCGTCGGTTCCCTGAACGACGAATCGTGACGTCGGTACAATCTGGTCATCGGCTCCCGTAGCTCAATTGGATAGAGCCACGGCCTTCTAATCCGTAGGTTGCAGGTTCGAGTCCTGCCGGGGGCGCCGCACGATCGCACGGGATGTGGCATCCGGACACCCCTCATCTACACTGCCTGCCGTGAGTTTCAAGAAGGATGACATCGTCATCTACCCCCAGCACGGCGCCTGCAAGGTGAAGGGAATCAAGAAGCTCGACTTCTTCGGCAAGAAGGAGGAGTACCTCATCCTCGAGACGGTCATCAACGAGATGACGCTCCGGGTCCCCACCGCGAAACTCGACGAGGTCGGCGTGCGACCCCCGGTGAACCCCGACGAGCTCGAGGACCTCGTGGCGGTGCTCTCGAAGGCCGACCCGCGCGTGCCGTCCAACTGGTCGCGCCGGTTCAAGAACCACCAGGAGAAGCTGAAGAGCGGCGATGTGTACCAGGTCGCCGAGGTCGTGAGGAACCTCGCAGCGCGCAACCGCGACGCATCCCTGTCGGCGGCCGAGCGGACCATGTACGAACGGGCCAGGGTGAACCTCATCTCCGAGATTGCACCGGCACTCAAGGTGTCGAACGAGGAGGCCGAGCGCTTCCTGAACGCCGCCCTCGAGAAGGGCGTGCTGAAGCCGGCAAAGGCGGCCAAGAAGAAGGCCGAGCCGGCAAAGAAGAAGTCCGACGACGACGAAGACGACGAGTAGACCGTGGCCCGGGTGGGGTTCTGCGGCCTCGGCGTGATGGGGTTCCCCATGGCCGGCCATCTCGCTGCCGCCGGCCATGAGGTGTCGGTGTACAACCGCACGGCCGCCCGCGCCGCGGAGTGGACCTCACGCCACGCGGGCACCGCACATTCACGTCCGGCTGATGCCGCACGTGGCTGCGAGATCATGTTCGTGTGCGTGGGGAACGACGACGACGTGCGACAGGTGGTGGCCGGTCCGGACGGGGTGCTCGAGGGAGTTGCCGCAGGTTCGGTGGTCGTCGACCACACCACCACGTCGGCCGAGCTTGCCCGCGAGATGGCATCGGTTTGTGCGGCACGGGGTGTCCTCTTCGTCGATGCCCCGGTGTCGGGCGGACAGGCCGGGGCGGAGAACGGGGTTCTCACCGTGATGTGCGGCGCCGACGATCCCGCGGCCTTCGACCGTGCCGCGCCCGTCATCGATGCGTACTCGCGCTCGTGCGTCCGTCTCGGCGGGGCAGGTGCCGGCCAGCTGGCCAAGATGGTGAACCAGGTGTGCATCGCCGGCCTCGTCCAGGCGCTCAGCGAGGGCATCGCGTTTGCCTCCAACGCCGGTCTCGACCCGCACGCCGTGCTCGACGTGATCAGCAAGGGCGCCGCCCAGTCATGGCAGATGGAGAACCGCGGCCACACCATGGCCGACGGCAGGTTCGACTTCGGCTTCGCCGTGGAGTGGATGGTGAAGGATCTCGGCTTCGTGGTGGACGAGGCCCGTCGCAACGGCTCCGCCGTGCCCGTCACCGAGACCGTGCTCGGGTACTACCGCGAACTCATGGGGTCGGGTTCGTCCCGGCTCGACACCAGCAGCCTCATCACGCGCCTGCCGCGCTGAACTCTGCAGTCAGCGGCCCGAGGCGGCCGTGGCGAAGATGTCGAGCAGCGTGTCCACCTGTGCGTCGGTGATCACGAGGGGCGGGCAGAACGTGTTGCAGTCGTTGATGGCCCGCGTGATCGCGCCGAGCTCCAGCATGCGGTCACGGATGCGCACGGCGTCCTGGTCGGGCCGCAGCGCCGCCGCCCACACCGCGCCTCGCCCGCGGACGCCGGCGATGGTGCCGTCGGCGGCGAGTGAGTGCAGCCCGTCTGACAGACGCCGTCCGATGTCGAGCGCGCGGGGGAGGAGCCCTTCGGTCTCCAGGATCTCGATGTTCTTCAGCGCGGCGGCGCACACGCTGGCGTGGCCCGAGTAGGTGTACCCGTGGCGCAGGAAGAAATCAGGGTCGGCCTCGAGCGGTGCAGTCACTGCCGTGCCGCACACCACGCCGCCGAGCGGCTGGTACCCGCTGGTGACTGCCTTCGCAAAGCAGATCATGTCGGGGGTGACCCCGTAGTGCGTGGCCCCGAACCACTCGCCCAGACGGCCGAAACCGGTGATCACCTCGTCGAAGATGAGGTACGCGCCGTGGCGGTCGCACAACCTGCGCAGCGAGCGCAGGTACTCATCATCGGCGGGGAACACTCCGCCTGCGCCCTGAACGGGTTCCGCGATCACCGCGGCCATGCGGCCCGTGTGGCGCTCCATCTCGAGACTCATGGCCTCGATGTCGTCGGCATCCACCTGGATGACGTCCTCCAGCAGCACGCCGTAGCCGGCCTTGTTCGGTGCGATGCCCTGTGCGCTGGTTCCGCCGTAGTTCGTGCCGTGGTAACCGCGGGTGCGGCTGATGATCACCGTGCGCTCGGGCCTGCCTGCCTGCACGTGTGACACACGCGCCAGCTTCATCGCGGAGTCCACGGCCTCGCTGCCGCTTCCGCACAGGAACACGCGCGCGTCCTGGACGGGGGAGAGGCCCGCGATGCGGGCGGCCACCTCGTCGGCGGGTGCGGTGGTGAACGGATCGAACGCGGAGTACGCCTCCAGCGTGGTCATCTGGTTGCTCACTGCCTCGGCCATGTCGCGCCGCCCGTGGCCCACTGCGCAGTACCAGAGGCTGGCCATTCCGTCGATCAGTTCGTGGCCGTCGTGGGTCCAGACGCTGGCTCCTTGGCCCCGTACCAGGCGGATGAACGACTCCCGGGTGGGCTTGGCGAATGGGTGCAGGAACGGACCGGGCATGGAATGACCCTATTTCAGGCCGGGAACATGCCGGGGTTGTGCTTCCGCGAGGCCTCAAGTAATAATGAGAACCGTTCTCATATGTGGTGCCAAAGTTCGACAAGTGGTGGCGTGGTGCGCACGGGGGCTGTGGCTCTCGTTGTTCTGCTCGCGACATCGTGCGCGTCGGCACCGGAGACCGTGGGAAACGGTTCAACGGTGTCGCAACGGCCGGTGGTGGTTGCCTCGAACTCCGTGGTGCAGGCGATCGTGGAGCTGGTGGGCGGCGATGCCTTCGACGTGCGCACCTTGGTTCCCGACGGCAAGGACCCCCACGACCACGAACCGTCGGCATCCGACATCGCTGTGCTGGCGGGAGCACGTCTCGTCGTGCAGGTGGGTCTCGACTACGAGCACGGCATCGAGGACGTCATCGAACGGAAGCAGAAGGAGGGTGTGCCCGTGCTCACCCTGACCGACCACGTGTCCGTGAGGGACGGTGACCCGCACGTGTTCACCGACCCGCTGACCGTCCTAGAGGCGGTCGACGAGCTGGCCGCCGCACTGGGGTCGATTGCGTCGTTCGACGGTCCCTCGGCGCTCGCAGGCGCGAGGGCGGCCCTGGAACGCGCGCAATCAGACGCAGCGTCGCAGATCGCCGGCATCGACGGGTCGTGTGTGCTCGTGACCGACCATGACGCCCTCGAGTACTTCGCCCGGCGTTACGGGTGCGACGTGGCCGGCGTGGTGACACCGTCGTTCTCGTCGGGTGCCGAGACGTCTGCCGCGCAGGTGCAGCGGATCGTCGACGGGGTGGAGAAGGCGCGCGGCACGCCCGGAGCCGTCAGGGCGATCTTCGTGGAGCAGGGTTCCTCCCGTGCCGTGGCCGAGAAGATCCGCGAACTCACGGGAGTGAGGGTGGTGGAGCTGAGGGTCCATTCGCTGCCGGCCGATGGTTCGTATGCGGGGTACGCGGTTGCGCTCGCCGCGAGCATTGCGCAGGGGCTGGCGCCGTGAGCACTCTCTGGCAGCCGTTCGTCGACAACGCGTTCCTGCGCGATGCCCTGTGGGCGGGTGTGCTCGTGAGCATCCTGTGCGCGTTCATCGGCACGTTCGTGGTGCTGCGCGGCATGGCCTTCGTGGGCGATGCCCTGGCGCACGGCGTTCTCCCGGGAATCGCCTTTGCGGCACTGGCGGGGGTGTCCACCGTGGCAGGGGCGGCGGTGGGTGCGCTCGTGATGATGGGCGGCATCCGGGTTGTCCAGGCCCGCACGCGGCTCTCGGCCGACACCGCCATCGGCCTCATGATCGTGGGGATGCTGTCGCTGGGGGG
>JBMUAQ010000020.1:0-24136 GCA_049454855.1 Ilumatobacteraceae bacterium | reverse complement strand
GCCGCTGCTCGTCGTGGGGCACCACACCGATCAGGGCGACGGGCTCGTTGCCGCTGTCGCCGCCGACCTCGAGAGGGCAATCGGAGGTCTGGAGGGATGAATGCCCTCGTGGAGTCCTGCCGCACCGCTCGCGTGATCGTCACATGCGGCACCGGCGGCGTCGGCAAGACCAGCTGCGCAGCCGCGGTCGGCCTGATTGCGGCACGCATGGGCCGACGGGCCGTGGTCGTCACGATCGACCCTGCGCGGCGTCTGGGCGACGCAATCGGCCTCGGTGCATCGGTCACGGACAAACCGGTGCGGGTGCCCGTCACCGCAGACGGTGAGCTGTGGGTGTCGATGCTCGATGTCCGTGCAACCTTCGACGGGCTCATCACCGCCACCGCACGGAACGATGAACAGGCGCAGGAGATCCTTGCGAACCCGTTCTACAGGGGCCTGTCGAACTCGCTGAGCGGCACGCGCGACTACATGGCCGCGGCCCGCCTGTGGTCACTGTCGGGTGATCCACGTTTCGATCTCGTGGTGGTCGACACCCCGCCGTCGCGCAACGCACTCGACTTCCTGGAGTCACCGGAGCGTCTCGCCCGCTTCCTGTCGCATCCGCTCGTGCGCATGCTGATTGCGCAGGGCCGCGGCGGTGCCCGCATCGCCGGCGCTGCCGCACGGCCCGTGATTGCCGCAATAGGGAAGGTCGTGGGCGGCGATGCCCTCGCCGGTGTGGTCGCGTTCCTGCGCAGCATCGACGGGATGGAGAGCGCGTTCCGCGATCGCGCACTCGGCGTGTCCGCATTGCTCCGGGGCGGGGAGACGTCGTTCGCACTCGTCGTGGCCCCCACCGCCGATGCAACCTCCGCGGCATCCGCACTGTCGAGGGAGCTGTCGCGTCTCGACATCACGCTGGGGGTGGTCATCGAGAACCGAGTCCCGCCGTGGTTCGGCGATGACACCGTCGGTCTCTTCCCCGGCCCCGCCGCCGAACACAGGGCTGCCCTCGAGGTGCTGGAACGGTTCGGACGCGAGACCGCCCTCGTTCATCCCGACACGCCGCACGTGAGGGCTCTCGAGGCACCGGAGGACATCCATGATCTCGCCGGTGTGACGGCGCTGGCCGACCAACTGTCGGCGTGACCCCCTGCCCGACCGGGCACCGTGGGTAGGCTCGGCTCCGTGCATGTTCTTGTCGCCACGGACGCCCAGTGGGTCGTGGACGAGGTTGTCGCCGCCCTCGGTTCCCCGTCCACGTCGTTCACCATCGTCACCAACGGCCGCAAGGTTGCCTCGGTGGTGGCCGAGCGCACGCCTGACATCGCGATTCTCGACATGCAGGTGGGCACCATGGGCGGCATGGCCATCACGATGGACCTCCGTCTCGACGCAAGTGCCGGGGTCCTGCCCGAGATTCCGATCCTGATGCTGCTCGACCGCGACATGGACATCCACATGGCCCGTCGCAGCGGATCGAACGGATGGATCATCAAGCCTCTCGACCCGCTCCGACTGAAGCGGGCGGCGGAAGAAGTGGCCGCGGGTGGCTGTTACTCCGAGGGAATCCCCGTGGAGTCAGCAGAGCCGCCACACGATTCCGCGGATAGCCTCGTCTCCTAGTCCTTCCGGGTCGACCGGGGGATGCACACCGGGGTGTGGCGCAGCTTGGTAGCGCGCGTCGTTCGGGACGACGAGGCCGCAGGTTCAAATCCTGTCACCCCGACCATGAGTATCCGAGGTGCTGCCTACGTGGCCGGGGTCTTCGAGCATCCGCGGCGCGAGATTCCCGACCGCAGCATCTTCGACATCCACACGGAGGTTGCCCTCGGTGCTCTCGCCGATGCGGGCCTCACGATGTCCGACGTGGACGCCGTGTTCTGCGACGGCACGGCGGGCATGGGCACCTTCTCGCTCGTGGCGCAGTGGGGTCTGAACCCGACCTGGGTGGACAACACCGAGACGGGCGGTTCGAGCTATCTCGCACATGTCGGTCATGCCGCTGCCGCGATTGCCGCCGGCAAATGCTCCGTCGCCCTTGTGACTCTCGCCGGCAAGCCCCGCACCGGCGGCCGTGCGGAACAGATGCGCATGATGCCCGGTCCCGAGGCAGCGTTCGAGGGCATGTGGGGGTCGGGCGGGGCGGTGAACTCCTACGCACTGGCGGCGCAGCGGCACATGCACGAGTTCGGCACGACCTCTCGTCAGCTTGCAGAGATCAAGGTTGCCGCCAGCATCCATGCCCAGCACAACCCGCACGCGTTCCTGCAGAACGTGGTGACGGTCGACGAGGTGCTGGAGTCTCCGCTGGTGTCGGACCCCCTGCGCAGGATGGACTGCTGTGTCGTCACCGACGGGGGAGGCGCGCTCGTGATCGTGTCCCCCGAGATCGCCCGTTCGCTCGGGCGCACGAACGCGAAGATCATCGGGCACGGTGAGGCGGTGAAACACCCCGACAACGGGCGTATCGACCTCACCTACACCGGTGCGGTGTGGTCGGGACCGCGTGCATTCGAGGAGGCCGGGGTCAGCGTGAACGACGTGGACTACGCATCCATCTACGACAGCTTCACGATCACGGTGCTGCAGACAATCGAGGACCTCGGCTTCTGCGAGAAGGGCAGGGGCGGCGACTTCGTCTCCGACGGCGCCCTCGTGGCCCCCCACGGCATCCTGCCGTTCAACACCGACGGCGGCGGCCTCTGCAACAACCACCCGTCGAACCGCGGTGGCATCACGAAGGTCATCGAGGCGGTGCGGCAGCTGCGCGGTGAGGCGCACCCTGCCGTTCAGGTTCCCGATTGCCAGGTTGCCCTTGCGCACGGCACAGGCGGGAGTCTCGGCATGCGCCACGGTTCCGTCACACTTCTTCTCGGACAGGAGGACGCATGAGCACACTCCCAGTCCCCGCGCCGCTCGTCACCCCGGCGAACGAACGCTTCTGGGCGGCGACGGCACAGAACAGGTTCGAGCTGCAGAGGTGCACCGCATGCGGCACGGTCGTGTGGTTCCCGCAGCGACGTTGCCCCGAATGCTGGACGGAGTCCCTTGACACCTTCGATGCCGCAGGCACGGGCACGGTGTACTCCTTCACCGTGGTGCGGCGCGGCAACGGTGACTGGCGGGATGCGGCGCCGTTCGTTCTGGCGTACGTGGAACTCGACGAAGGACCGAGGGTTCTCACCAACATCGTCGACTGCGACCCTGATGACGTGCACATCGACATGCCCGTCACCCTCGTGTGGCACGACACAGGCGAGAACAGCTCGCTGTACAGGTTCCGTCCCGCAACTCGCTGAAGCCGTGCCGTTCGGTGACGGCGCGCCGCACATGGGTCAGCAACGGGAACGAAGGGACCTACCATGACCGCGAGCGACATCGAGAAACTGGGCCTGCTGAGCCGGCTGCAAGACACCATCGGGGAGAAGGGGGCGGAGACTCTGATGAACATCATCTCGTCGGGTCCTGCCGACGACATCGCCGAACTGAAGACCGACGTCGCGGTACTCAAGACGGACGTGGCCGAACTGAAGAACGACGTGGCAGTACTCAAGACCGACGTGGCAGTACTCAAGACCGATGTTGCTGTACTCAAGACCGACGTGGCGCTCCTTCGCACTGACGTCAAGAACCTGCAGGAGAACATGAGCGAGATGCGCAGCGACATCCGCGACATCCGGGGCGACATCACCGGGCTTCGCAGCGACATGACCCGGGTCGAGGTCACCGTCTACAAGGCCATCAACCGGCATCTCACCTTCTCGGTGATGGCGATCTTCTCCGCGAACACCATCACCGTCGCCGCGATGAAGCTCCTCGGCTGATCAGGCCAGAAGCAGCTCCGCAATCTGCACGGCGTTCAGTGCGGCGCCCTTGCGCAGGTTGTCGTTCGACACGAAGAGAGCCAGTCCCCTCCCGTCCGGAACCGACTGGTCGGCCCTGATGCGGCCCACGTAGCTCGGGTCCTGACCCGCAGCCTGTAGCGGTGTGGGGATGTCACTCAGCACCACACCCGGTGCAGATGACAGAAGTTCGGTGGCACGAACGGCCGTGATCGGCCGCTCGAACTCGAGATTGAGTGCCAGGGAGTGCCCCGTGAACACCGGCACCCGCACGCACGTGCCCGACACCATCAGCCCGGGGATTCCGAGAATCTTGCGGCTCTCGTTGCGCAGCTTCTTCTCCTCGTCGGTCTCGCCGTCGCCGTCGTCCACCAACGCCCCCGCGAACGGGAGCACGTTGAACGCGATCGGCCGCGCGAACTTCCTCGGTTCGGGCCACTTCACGGCATGCCCGTCGAACGCGAGCCCCGCTGCGCCGTCCGACATGCTGTGCACCTGGCCGTCGAGTTCCTCCACCCCCGCGAGACCGGCGCCGCTCACCGCCTGGTAGGTGGAGGCGATCATCCGCGTGAGTCCCGCCTCGTCATGCAGTGGCTTCAGCACCGGCATTGCCGCCATCGTGGTGCAGTTCGGGTTCGCAATGATCCGCTTCGGTGCGGTGCGTGCGAGATGACCGTTCACCTCGCTCACCACCAGCGGAACCTCGGGGTCCATGCGGAAGGCGCTCGAGTTGTCGATCACCACCACGCCCGCAGCGGCAAAGCGCGGTGCGAGCTCACGCGAGGAGGTTGCACCCGCCGAGAACAGGGCAATGTCGAGTCCGGAGGGGTCCGCCGTGGACGCGTCCTCCACGGTCACCGACGTGCCGCCGAAGTCAATCGTGCGGCCGGCCGACCTCGCCGATGCGAAGAATCTCACCTCGTCGAGCGGGAAGTTCCGCTCGAGGAGAAGGGTGCGCATGACACTGCCCACCTGACCGGTTGCACCGACGACCCCGACACGCATGAACGGAGAGGCTAACGACGGCGCGCCAGCAGCCACCAATGGCTTTTGTTCGCCACGTCGAGGTCGCGCTGTTCCACGGGTCCGTCGCGGAAGGTCACGTCGCGCTGCGGGCGACCCGGGTGGTGCAGCACCACCACCGACTCGAGGTCCACCCCGGTCGCCTCGACGGTGGCGAGAACACGGCGCGGGTCGAGACGGTTGGCCTGCCACCCGAGCCGAGTGGACCACCGCCAGCGTGACAACCTCGGACCGATGGCAGGGGCATGCCAGAGGGAGCGCACCACGGCTCCTGCCGGCACGAGCAGCGCATCCTCGGGTACCCACGTGCGGAAGTTGAGCGCCAACCAACCACCCGGACGCAGCACCCGCACCGATTCACGCGTCAGTCGCAGGGCATCACTGGCCCTGCAGTGCTGCATCACGATGTAGGAGAAGACTGCGTCGACACTGGAGTCGGGAACTGCCAGGGAGTTCCCGTCGGGGATGTGCACCGTCCGCAGCGAGGCCGGGTTGCCGAACCGCGTGACCGTCTCGCGGCAGCGCTCGAGAAAGGCAGCGTCGACGTCGGTGGCGGTGACGGAGGCGAAGCGCCGGGTGAACCCCGCTGTCATGCGGCCGATTCCCGAGCCGATCTCCAGCAGCGACATCGAACCGCATGACTCGTTCCATCCGAAGCGGTCGACGTAGACGTCGACCTCGGCATCGCCCGTGCGGACGAAACTCTCGAGACTCAGTTCGGCCCCCGTGAGGTTGTTGAACACCCAGCCCGTCTCGCGCACCACGTCATCGGCCGACCGGCGTGCCTCGGTGCGGGTGCCGGCGGCCCTCCAGGGCGTCAGCTGTCTGCGGCGACCGGTCATCCCCCGATTGTGTCAGGCGCCGCTACTTGCGGTCGGGCAAGGGTGCGGCGTACGAGGTTCCGGAGTCGAGACCGAAGGCAGTGTGCAGTGCCCGCACGGCAGTCTCCATCTCGGATGAGGAGATCACCACGGACACCCTGATCGTGCTGGTGGAGATCATGTGGATGTTCACCCCGTTGTCGGCGAGAACGCGGAACATCCTCGCGGCGATTCCCGGGCTGGTCTTCATGCCCGCACCCACGAGGGACACCTTCGCGATGTCGGTGTCGTGGGTGACGGCCTGGGCACCCATCTCGTCGGCCACCCGGCCCACGATCTCCTCGGCGGTGCGCATGTCGGCCTTCGGCACGGTGAAGGAGATGTCGGCGAGGCCGTCCTTCGAGGTGTTCTGCACGATCATGTCGACGTTGATGTTGGCGTTCGCGAGGTTCTCAAAGAGGGCCGCCGACACGCCGGGCCGGTCGGGCACCGCGATGACGGTGACCTTGGACTCGCTCGCATCCTGCACGACCCCGGAGATGATCGGCTCTTCCATGTTCTTCTCCCCTGACGGCTGGTTGGAGACCCACGTGCCGGGCTCCCAGGTGTAACTGGAACGCACGTGGATCGGGACGTTGTGGTTGCGCGCGAACTCGACAGACCGCAGCGCGAGGACCTTGCTGCCCGCCCCGGCCATCTCGAGCATCTCCTCGAACTCGAGGCGCGGGAGCTTGCGTGCCTGCGGCACGATGCGGGGGTCGGCGGTGAAGACACCGGTCACGTCGGTGTAGATCTCGCACACATCAGCGTCGAGGGCGGCGGCGAGAGCGACCGCTGTGGTGTCACTTCCGCCGCGACCGAGCGTGGTGATCTCCCTGTCGGTGGACACCCCCTGGAACCCCGCGACCACGGCGACCTTGCCCTGCGAGAGTGCCTCCCGCACCCTGTCGGCCTTGACATCGACGATCTTGGCCTTCGTGTGCACGGTGTCGGTGATGATGCCCACCTGCGAACCGGTGAAGCTGACCGCCTCCACGCCGATCCCGGCGAGGGCGATGGAGAGCAGGGACATGGAGATCCGTTCGCCGGCGGTGAGCAGCATGTCCATCTCGCGGCCGGGCTGGACCGAGGAGACCTCGTTCGCCAGGTTGATCAGGTTGTCGGTGGACTTGCCCATCGCCGACACCACGACGACGACGTCGTTGCCGTGGTTGCGGGTGAACGCCACGTGGTCCGCAACCGCCTTGATGCGGTCGGGGTCGGCCACTGAGGTACCGCCGTATTTTTGGACCACGAGTGCCACAGGTGCACGAGGCTAACGGCGGCCCCCAGCACGGGGAACACGACTTTCGGCACCGTTCCCCCAGCAGTAGCCTTCCCTCTCCGTGGGTACCGACAAGCGCAACAGGCAGAAGCAGAACAGGGCCGCCGCCCGCGAGGCGATGGCCCGCCGTCAGCGGCGAGACCGCGTGAAGGGCCGGGCGCTCAAGTGGGGTGGGCTCGCGGCCGTCATCCTCGTCATCGTGGTGGCGATCTCAGTCTCCGGCGGTGACGACAGCGTCGTCGAGGACACCGTGCCCGCCGAGGACACCGCGCCCACGCTCACCACGGTCCCGGGCGAGGCAATCACCGGCGACACCCCGTGCCCGAAGACCGACGGCACCGAGAAGCGGGTGACGTCGTTCGAGAAGGAACCTCCCACCTGCATCGATGCCGCGAAGAAGTACGTGGCCACGTTCGACACCACCGAGGGGAAGATCGTCGTCGACCTCGACACCGAGAAGACGCCCAACACGGTGAACAACTTCGTGGTGCTCTCGCGCTACGGGTACTACGACGGCTCGTACGTGTTCCGCACCGACCCCAGCATCGACATCATCCAGGGTGGCGGTGCGGGCAACACCGACGACCCCGGGTACTCGATCAAGGACGAGGGCAACAGTTTCAAGTACGCCGAAGGTGACCTCGTGATGGCCCGCACCTCGGCACCCGACTCCGCGGGTGGCCAGTGGTTCTTCGTGGCCGGCCCGAAGGCGTCGCTGCTCGACAGCCAGGGTACGTACGTCACGTTCGGCAAGGTGTCGGAGGGGCTGGAGGTCGTGAAGGCGATTCTCGGACTGAACTCCGGCGAGGGCGACCTCGGTGGTGCGCCGAGCCGCACCGTGGAGATCCGCTCCGTCACCATCTCCGAGAGCTAGTCCGGGACCCGGCCCGATTGGGTGGGGGCACCGTCCCCGGCACTACCCTCGCGCCATGGCAACAACGAAGAAAGTCGGGATCTGCGGCTCCGGAATCATGGGTTCCGGTCTCGCCGAGGTGGCAGCAAAGGCCGGGTACGAGGTCGTGGTGCGCTCGCGCAGCAAGTCCGCCGCCGAGGCGATGCTCACCTCCATCGAGAAGGGCCTCGACAAGCAGGTCCAGCGCGAGAAGATCTCCGCCGACGACAAGGCTGCCGTGCTGTCCCGCCTGAGCGCAACGGACAAGATCGCCGATCTTGCCGACTGTGACCTCGTCATCGAGTCCGTCGTCGAGGATCTCGCCGTGAAGAAGGCCCTCTTCGCCGAGCTCGACGCGGCGGTGAAGCCCGGTGCACTCCTTGCCACCAACACCAGCACCCTCCCGGTTGTCGAGATGGCGATGGCAACGTCACGTCCAGACAGGGTGTGCGGCATCCACTTCTTCAACCCGGCCACCGCGATGCCGCTGGTCGAGGTGGTCAACCCGATCACCGCAAGCGACGACACCATCGCCGAGGCGAACGAGTTCGTGGCGAAGTGCGGAAAGACGGGCGTGCAGGTGAAGGACCGTGCCGGCTTCATCGTGAACGCACTGCTCTTCCCCTATCTCAACAACGCGATCAGGATCTGGGAGACCGGCACCGCGTCGATGGAGGACATCGACGCGGCAATGAAGGGTGGGTGCAACTTCCCGATGGGACCGTTCGCACTTCTCGACCTCGTCGGCCTCGACACCTCGCTCTCCATCCTCGAGGCACTGCACGCGGAGTTCGCCGACCCGAACTACGCGCCGGTGCCCACCCTCCGCAGGCTGGTGGCCGCCGGCAAGCTCGGACGCAAGAGCGGCGAGGGCTTCTACAGCTACTGATCCGCACGGAACCACGCGTGCCTCGCTTCGACGACTGCCGCTGGAGGTTCCCGCCCGCGGAGAAATGGCCGGACGACGAGGTCGTCGCGGTCGGTGCGGATCTCGAGACCGACACGCTGCTGTACGCCTACACGCACGGCATGTTCCCCATGCACATCGACCGCATGAAGGAGACACTCGGGTGGTGGTCACCGTTGGCACGCGGTGTGCTGCCGCTCAATGGCCTCCGGGTCACACGGTCGATGCGCCGCAGTGCGCGTGACTTCACGGTCACGTTCGACTCCGAGTTCCGACGGGTCGTGGAACTGTGCGGCACGACCCACCGAGAGGGGAACTGGATCACGGATGAGTTCGTGCGGGCATACAGCCGGCTCCACGATGCCGGCCATGCCATGAGCGTGGAGGTCCGCGACGCGGACGGCCACATCGTGGGCGGCCTCTACGGGGTGCGCATCGACCGGTTCTTCGCCGGGGAATCGATGTTCCACCTGCGCACCGATGCATCGAAGGTCGCCGTGATGCACCTCGTCGACAGGCTGCGCGCAGAGGGCTGCACCCTGCTGGACACCCAGTGGTGCACGTCCCACCTGGAGTCCCTGGGATGCATCGAGGTTCCCCGCAACGACTACCTGCGGATGCTGGCCGGCGCCCTCGACTGATTGCCCGGCGACGAACGCCCCGCCGGCCCGTGGCGAAGCAATGGATGCTCGCCATACTTGACCCGTGAACGAGGACCGGTCCAAGAAGCGCGACGAACCCTGGATGATGCGGACGTACTCGGGCCACTCGTCGGCCCGTGCATCGAACCAGCTGTACCGCACCAACCTCGCGAAGGGCCAGACCGGCCTCAGCATCGCCTTCGACCTGCCCACCCAGACCGGCTACGACCCGGACCACATCCTCGCCCGCGGTGAGGTCGGCAAGGTGGGTGTTCCCGTCGCACACCTCGGCCACATGCGCACGCTGCTGGAGTCCATCCCGCCCGGTCGCATGAACACCTCGATGACGATCAACGCAACGGCGGCGTGGTTGCTCGCCCTGTACGTGGCGAACGCGCGGGAGCAGGGTGTCGAGTCCGTCGAGCTGCGCGGGACGACGCAGAACGACATCGTGAAGGAGTACCTGTCGCGCGGCACCTACATCTTCCCGCCCGGCCCGTCGCGCAGGCTGATCGTCGACATGATCGCGTGGTGCTCGGCGAACGCCCCCAAGTGGAACCCGATGAACGTGTGCTCGTACCACCTTCAGGAGGCAGGTGCCACGCCTGTCCAGGAAATCGCGTTCTCGCTCGCCACAGCCATCGACGTGCTCGACGCGGTCCGCGACAGCGGCCAGGTCGACCCTGCGCAGTTCGACCAGGTGTTCGGCTCGATCTCGTTCTTCGTGAATGCAGGCATCAGGTTCGTCGAGGAGGTCTGCAAGTTGCGCGCCTTCACCGATCTCTGGGAGCGCATCGCGGTCGAGCGGTACGGCGTGCAGGACCCCAAGGCACGGCGGTTCCGCTACGGCGTGCAGGTGAACTCGCTCGGCCTGACCGAGGCGCAGCCGGAGAACAACGTGCAGCGCATCGTGCTCGAGATGCTCGCGGTCACCCTGTCCAAGCGGGCGAGGGCGCGCAGTGTGCAGCTGCCCGCGTGGAACGAGGCCCTTGGTCTGCCGCGGCCGTGGGACCAGCAGTGGTCGTTGCGCATGCAGCAGGTGCTCGCGTTCGAGACCGACCTCCTCGAGTACGGCGACATCTTCGACGGTTCGCACGTGATCGAGGCCCGCACAGCCGAGCTGCGGGACGCCGCCTGGGCGGAGCTGCAGGAGGTGCTCGCCATGGGCGGTGCCTTCGCGGCGGTCGACGAACTGAAGGGTCGTCTCGTGCGGTCGATGGCCGAGCGCACGCGCCGGATCGAGTCCGGGGAACAGACCGTCGTCGGCGTCAACTCGTTCACCGAGTTCGAGGCCTCGCCGCTCGCCGGCGGCGACAACATCCTCATCGTCGACCCGGCGACCGAACGCGAAACCGTGGCCGAGGTCGAGGGGTGGCGCCGCTCGCGCGACGCCGCCGCGGTCGAGGCTGCCCTTGCGGGGCTGCGCCGGGCCGCGGAGGACGGCACCAACATCATGGAGCCGTCCATTGCACTCGCACTCGCAGGGGGCACCACCGGTGAATGGGCCGGGGTGCTGCGCGAGGTGTTCGGCGAGTTCAGGGCACCGACGGGCGTGAACGCGGCGGTCGGTCGGCGCACCGACGAGCTCGCCGAGGTCGCCGACTTCGTGCGCACCATGGCGGGTGGACCGCCGAGGTTCCTCGTGGCCAAGCCCGGGCTCGACGGGCACAGCAACGGGGCCGAGCAGATCGCTGTGGCCGCGCGCGATGCAGGCATGGAGGTCGTCTACGGGGGCATCCGGATGACGCCCGAGCAGATCGTGGCGAGCGCGCGGGACGAGGACCCCGACGTCGTCGGGCTCTCGATCCTCTCCGGCTCGCACATGGAACTGGTCCCGGAGGTCGTCGACAGGCTGAGGGCCGAGGGCGTCGACGCACCGGTCATCGTGGGCGGCATCATCCCCGAGGAGGACCGCACCAGGCTCCGCGACCGTGGTGTGGCCGCCGTCTACACCCCGAAGGACTTCGACATCGGCCGGATCATGCGTGAGGTGGCACAGCTCGCCGCATCACACCGCGGTTCCTGAACCGGAACGGAACAAAGCCCTGCGGGGCCGTGTTGGTTCACGCATGAGCATCTACTCCACCCCCATCGCCCGACTCGACGGCACTCCCGACGCACTGTCGGCCGTCGCCGGGAAGGTCACCCTCGTGGTGAACGTGGCCAGCAAGTGCGGCCTCACCCCTCAGTACGAGGCACTCGAGGCCCTGCAGAAGAAGTACGAGGGCCGTGGATTCAGCGTTCTCGGTGTGCCGTGCAACCAGTTCATGGGCCAGGAGCCCGGGACAGCCGAGGAGATCCAGACGTTCTGCAGCACCAGCTACGGCGTGACGTTCCCGCTCACTGAGAAGGTGGAGGTGAACGGCGACGGTCGCCACCCCCTGTACACGCAGCTCACACCGCACGCCGACGCCGAGGGTGCCGACGGCGACATCCGCTGGAACTTCGAGAAGTTCCTGGTGTCGCGTTCCGGTGATGTGGTCGCACGTTTCGGTCCGCGCACGGTGCCGGATGCCCCCGAGGTCGTCGCGGCCATCGAGGCCGCGCTCTGATCAGGCCCGCTCGCGGGCGATGAACGAGTCGAGTGCAGGTCCGCTCTCGAAGCTGGTGATCAGCGCATAACGCGGGAAGTCGTGGTTGTGCACCACGACGTGCCACAGACGCTGCGTGTCCACGACGAAACGGGCACCCCGCGGCAGCGGCACGCGCCGCTCGGTCGAGGGGTCCGGCAGGCCCTTCTCGTCGTTGTCCATGAGCAGCATGTAGCTGTCGGGGCTGTGGGTGAGCTCGAGCCATGAACGCACCACCCAACCCTCGTTCTCGGGGTTGAAACGGTTGTTGTCGTCCCGGTGGATGTTGCGGATCGCCTGGTCGCGGTCCTGCGGTTCCAGCTTGATGATGCGCACCCGACCGAAGTTGGCCCCCACCGACGACACGTAGTTCTTCAGTGTCGGTGCCGACGCCGCATTGGATGTCCAGATTGCGTCCTTGTCGGTCTTGCCCTTGTCCCAGAAGCCACGACAGTCGAGCTCGCCGTCCGCCGATGCGAGCGGGGCGAAGTTGGTGTCACCACCGCTCTTCCAGTCGAAGTACTCGAGCGACTCCCACTCAGTCTGCGGCACCTCGAACGGGGCCTGCGCGAGACCGACGAAGCCGGTGTCGGCAAGACAGTCGAGCCGCACATGTGCGGACCGCAGCGGGATCTTCACCGACCAGTGCTCGAGTGTCGGCCAGAACGTGGTGGTCATGTGCTCAGTGTACGGAACGGTGCGGGTGCCCGGGAGTCAACGAGGTCACGGCGGCATCGTGGTGGTTGCACCGATCGGCACGAAACCGTTGCTGGGGGGCAACTGGAGCTGTGTCCCCACCGGCACGTTGTCCGGGTTCTCGATGTCGTTGATCTCGACCAGCGCCGGCACCGACAGGTTGAAACGCTCACCGATCGCGAAGAGGTTGTCGCCGGGCTGGATGGTGTAGGTGCGCAACGGGCCCGTGGAGGTTGTCGGCCCGACCGACGTGGTGGTTGACGAGGTGGTGTCACCCGAGCCCTGGTCTCCTCCTCCGCCGTCGGTGAGCAGGCTCGACACGACGGCGAGGAGAGCGAACACGCAGGTGCTCCACAGCAGGTACATGTGGAGCCGGCGCCTCAGGAACACGCATCCATGCTACGAGCAAGAGGTCACACGCTCCCGTGCAGAGGCAACACGGCCTCTCCCGTAACATTCACGTGCCATGTCGACCCCCTCCGAGACCAGGACATTCCCCGGTGCACGCGCTCCCGAGCGCACCCGTCGCCACGAGGCCGACGGGGTCGGCATCGCCGTGTACGAGTGGGGCAAGGAGACAGCCCCGCCCCTGTTTCTCGTTCACGGCGGCAGCGACTTCGCGCGAACCATGGATGTGTTCGCGCCGATGCTTGCCGACGCTGGCTGGCGGGTGGTGTCGTGGGACCACCACGGCCACGGCGCCAGCGACCACGCCACTCTCTACGGCTGGGAGGCTGACATCCGCGATGCCCTCTCTGTGATGGCCTCTGTCACCGACGGTCCGGCACCCGTGGTTGGCCACTCCAAGGGCGGCGCGATCATGCTGCAGCTGTGCGACGGCTCGCCGTACAGGGTGTCACGCATGGTGAACATCGACGGGATGCCGAGCAAGCGACGCATGCCGGACGTGCCCGACCATGACCAGTCGCGCATGCTCGCGAACGAGATCGGGTCGTGGCTGGATTTCCGTCACGACGCGGCAGAGTCGATCCGCAAGCCGGGAACACTCGAGGAGCTCGCGCAGCGCCGCGGTCGGATGAACCCACGTCTCAGTCGCGAGTGGCTCGAGTACCTCGTGACCGTCGGGGCGCAGCATGATGACGACGGATGGCGATGGACGCTCGACCCCAGCATGCGTTTCGGTGGTTTCGGCCCGTGGCGGCCCGAGTGGAGCTCGTTGCGGATGGCCGCGCTCACCGTTCCGTTTCTCGGGCTGCTCGGCACAGTCGACGAACCGATGGGCTGGGGTGCGCGTGCACGTGACATCAAGCCATGGCTTCCTGCCGGCGGTCGGCTGGAGGTGCTCGAGGGGATCGGGCACTTCATCCACATCGAGGAACCCCGACGCGTTGCCGACATGGTGCTGGAGTTCGTGTCGTGACCTTCCTGGAGACTGTCCACCTGCGCCACAACAAGGTCACTCTCGCCCTGCACAGGGTCCGCAACGGTTCGGGCCGGCCCCTTCTGCTGCTGCACGGCCTCGGCGAGGACGCGGCTCGGATGGCATTGCTCGATGTCCCGTGGCCGGGACCTGTGTGGGCCCTCGACTTCACGGGCCATGGGCAGTCCACGGTCCCCCGCGGCGGCGGCTATTCCTGCGAGATCCTCATGGCGGATGTCGATGTTGCACTTCACCACATCGGGGAGGCCACGGTGCTCGGACGCGGTCTCGGCGCGTACGTTGCGTTCCTCATCGCCGGTGCGCGGCCGCAGTCGGTGCGCGGGGCGGTTCTCACCGACGGACCCGGTCTCGCAGGTGGACCGGTGCACGTGAGCTCCGCACCGGAGATCGTGGAGGTCGACAGGCCCGGTGTCGCACCCGACCCGTGGGCCCTCATCGAGCTGTCTCGGGACGCACGGCCCGCCACGTACGCTCTCACGTTCGCAAAACTCGCGGTGAACGGTGCCGGGCTCGATGACCCAATCTCGGTGTGCTGCCGGGTGACACCGCCGTGGCTCGAGGCCATCAACGCAGAGCCCGGTGTCGCCACAGGGTTGACGGTGAACGAGGCTCTCGAGCTGTACGCCGCGGACGCCTGACCGCAGCTCAGCGCTTGCGGCGGACCGCAGACCGCGCGAGTTCCTCGAGCGCGGTCCGTACCCCACCCGACCAGTGACCCAGCTGGCCGATCGCCTTCTCCACGTACGCCTCTGCTTCGGACTCCGCCCGTGCAACTGTTCCGTCGCGGACCATCGTGGACCGCATCGTCTCGATCTCGTCATCAGTGAGGTCGAGGGAACCGACACGTGCAAACACCCCTGCCTCGATGTTCTCCGGCCTGGACGCCGACATGGCGAGCAGCAACGTGGCCTTTCCCTCGCGCAGGTCGTCCCCTGCCGGCTTGCCGGTGACCGATTCGTCGCCGAACACACCGAGGATGTCATCACGGATCTGGAACGCCATCCCCACCAGATAGCCATAGACCCCGAGCGACTCCATCGTCAAGGTGTCGGCTTCACCGGTGGCGGCCGCACCCGTCCGCAACGGACGGGCAAAGGTGTACGTGGCCGTCTTCAGGCGCATCACTGCTTGAATGCGATCCTCGTCGAGGACCCTGTCCGCCGCTGCCATGAGGTCGAGGTGCTGGCCGAGGTTCACCTCGAGCTGCACCTGCGTCCATTCCCGTCGCGCCGCATCGTTCACGTCCCCCAGTGCCGACTGCGCGAGAGCAGCCAGGACGTTGCCCGTGAGCACCGCGGCACCGGCCGCAAAGTGGTCAACGTGCCCCGCCAGTCCCTCGGCACGGTGCCGGGCTGCAGCCTCCACATGCACAGTGGGGAGCCCGCGCCGCGACGAGGAACCGTCGATGAGGTCATCGTGCACAAGCGCCGACAGATGCAGGAGCTCGAACGCCGCACCGATGTTCACGGGTGTCTCGGCACCGGGCGCGCCCCCCGCGGCGAGCCAACCGAGGCGAACTGCCTCAGCGCGCATGCCCTTGCCTCTGTTGGCCGAGAGGGCGGAGACACGTCCGAACAGTCCGTCGAGTTCTACGTCGAGGTGGCCGTAACTGTCACGACCCCCGGCAATCACACTCTCGACGCGCACTGCCACCCGGTCGAGAAACCCGGGATCAGGGGTCACGCGTCGTCCTCGTCGTCGTCCTCGTCGTCTTCGTCGTCATCCTCGTCTTCGTCGTCCTCGTCGTACTCGAAACCGCTGACCATGCCGTCCACCTGTGCCTGCACTGCGGCGATGCGCGCGGTGCACCACTCGATGAGTTCCGCTGCGCGCGCGACCTTCACGGTGAGAACATCCACGTCAACTGTTCCGGAATCCAGCTCGCGGAGAATCGACTCGACCTCGGCGATTGCCTCGGCATAGCCGCCCGGCTCGCCACCCGCGTTCTTCCTGGCTGCCATCAGTTGTCTCCTTCGACCCTGCTCATGATTGTTCCGTTCGCCACCGAGGTGGAGAGAACATCGCCCGCTCCCACGTCGTCCACCGAGCGCACCACCCTGCCGTCGGCCGTGCGGGTGATGCTCCAGCCGCGGGCCATGGTGGATGCGGGGTCGAGCAGACGGATGGCGGCGGAGTGAAGCGCCAGTCTCTGCGTCTCGCGCTCGAGCACAGCCCTCGGTCGCACCGTCAGGCGCTCGGCCGCACGCGAAACCCTCCCGCGGGCCTGGACAAGTGCGGTCCTGGAGACCAGGTTCACCCGGTCGGCGGCATCACCGAGCCGTCCCACGAACCCGGAGACGATGTCGATGACGAGGTCGGCACACGCCGTGGGTGTCTTGCACGCCGTGTGTGCCACGAGATCGGCGATGCTCTCGTCCATGTCGTGACCGATTCCTGTGAACACCGGGAGAGGACATGCCGCGATCGCGCGCGCGATTCCCTCGTCGTCGAACGTGGCGAGGTCAGATTTCGAACCACCGCCACGGATGAGAAGGATCACATCGATGTCGTCGCGCCTCCCGAGGGCACCGAGAGCGTCCACAATCATTGCCGGCGCCGCGTCACCCTGCACCCGAACGTCGCAGAGCGTGATGCCGAATGCGTACCCCGATTCATCCAGATGCTTTCGCAGGTCGCCGTAGCCGGCTGCCTGGCTGCTGGAGATGATGCCGAGCCGCAGGGGCACCAACGGGACCTCACAGCGTCTGTTTCGCTGGGTGGAGCCGTCCTCCTTGAGACGCTGCACGAGCTCGGCCCGCTTGGCGGCGATGTCACCGGCGGCAAGCTTGGTGTCGATGTCGGTCACCTTGAGGCCCAGCCGACCGGTCGGTGCGTAGAAGTCGACCTCGCCGAACAGACGCACCCTCATGCCGTCCTTCAGCTCCGCGCCGACGAGAGCCAGCTTGCCCCTGATCTCGCGCACCACATTCGCGAACACGGTGATGTTGATCTGCGCCGACCGGCCCCTGTCGTTCTCCACGAGGCTGAAGTACATATGGGGTCTCGGTGGCTTCAGGCCCTGGATCTCGCCCTCGACCCACACACCGTCGGGGAACGATTGGTCGAGGACACCCTTCATCACCTCGGCGAACTGGCCCACGGTGAGGGCGGGGGCGCCGCCGACCCATTCGATCTCGCTGTGGTCGCTGCCCGCCATCCCGGCCACTCTAGGAAAGGAGTGGCGCCGCCACCCCGAACGACCCCCCGGCGCGCACCTGCGCGGCATACGCACCGTCGGCCGCCATGAGCTGCCCGTGCGTGCCCTCCTCGACCACTCGGCCGTTCTCCAGCACCACGATCCTGTCCGCGTCACGCACGGTGGAGAGCCGGTGGGCGATGACGAGGGCCGTGCGGCCCGAGAGCGCAGCATCCAGGGCCTCCTGCACCATCGCCTCGTTCTCGTTGTCGAGGTGGCTCGTTGCCTCGTCGAGAATCACGATGGCCGGGTTCTTGAGCAGCATCCGTGCGATGGCGAGACGTTGCTTCTCGCCTCCGGACATGCGGTAACCCCGCTCACCCACCACCGTGCGGTAGCCGTCGGGCAGAGCGGCCACCATGTCGTGGATGCGCGCCGCCCGGCACGCCGCAACAAGTTCCTCGTCGGACGCCTCAGGCCTTGCGTACCGCAGGTTCGACTCGATCGACTCGTGGAACAGGTGGGGGTCCTGTGACACCACGCCGATTGCATCATGGAGGGAGTCCTCGGTGAGATCGCGCACGTCGATGCCGTCGATGCGCACCGCACCTCCCGTCACGTCGTACAGGCGAGGTACCAGCGAGAGCAGGGTCGACTTCCCCGCACCGGAGGACCCCACCACGGCCACGGTTTCCCCCGCTTTCACGCGGAGATCCACGCCGCGCAGGACATCAACATCGGGATCCGCACCGGTCATCACACCGGCGGACTCGAGCGATGCGATGCTCACCGACCTGCCGGCCGGGTAACGGAAGACGACGTCGTCGAACTCGATCTCCCCGCGCGGCTGCACGAGGTCCACCGCACCGAGACGGTCGTGGATGACCACGGGGGCATCGAGAACCTCGAACACGCGGTCGAAGCTGACGAACGCAGTGACAACCTCCACCCTGGCGTTGGTGAGGCCGGTGAGCGGCTGGTACACGCGCGTGACGAGGGCTGCCATCGCAACCAACGTTCCCTTGCTGATGTCCCCGTTCACCACGAGGTGCGCACCGATCCCGTAAATCGCGGCTGCCCCCATGGCCCCTACGAGACCGAGCGCCACCATGAAGACGCGCCCGTACATCGCCGCGCGGACGCCGGTGTCGCGCACGCCGGCCGCCCTTCCGGCGAACGTGGTGACTTCCCGCTCCCGGCGGCCGAACAGCTTCACCAGCATTGCGCCGGCCACGTTGAACCGCTCGCTCATCTGTGTGTTCATCTCGGCGTTGAACTGCATCTGCTGCTGGGCAACCGCACCAATGCGCGCACCCACGCGCCGGGCCGGGAGAATGAACAGCGGCAGCACCACCAGTGATATCGCCGTGAGCCGCCACTCGAGAAGCAGCATCGTGGTGAGAGTGGTGGTGAGCACGACGACGTTCGACACCACGCTGCCGAGCGTGGACGTGACCGCGGTCTGCGCACCCACGACGTCATTGTTCAGACGGCTGATGAGCGCGCCGGTCTGTGTACGGGTGAAGAACGCGACCGGCATGCGTTGCACCTTGTCGAACAGCGCGACCCGGAGGTCGTAGATGAGCCCCTCCCCGATTGTGGAGCTCAGCCAACGCTGCACCACCGCGAACACGGCATCACCCAGGGCAGCGAGAACGAGAATGAAGGCGAGAACCGTGATGGCGGTCCTGTCGGCCGCGGGAATCGCGTCGTCGAGAATGGAACGAAAGAGCAGGGGTGGTACGAGTCCGAGGAGTGCCGACGCGAAAATCGCGAGAAGGAACCCCGTGATCCGCCACCTGTAGGGACGTGCGAAGGTTCCCGCGCGGCGGAGCGTCTCGCGACGCACTTTCGCACCCTTGACGGCATGCGCATCGCCGGGGATCAGGGAGTGTGGACCCATTCGCACCCGTGTGAGGCTACGGCGGGTGCAGCCCCTAGTGTCAGTGGCATGTCATCGCGACGACGCGCCTCCCTCGCGGCGGGTCTTGCCCTCGTCCTTGCGGCCTGCTCCGGCGGAGGCACCGCAGACACCCCGGCCGACTCCACTCTCCCCGATGCGGAATGGATGATCGACTGGAAGCCGTGCGTCGATTCGTACGCCGACGGCTCCGAGTGCGGCACCATGGAGGTGCCGTTCGACTATTCCGACCCGTCAGTGGGCACATTCACACTCCGCATGCGCCGCCTCCCTGCCGGGGAACCGGACAAGCGCATCGGCACGCTCCTCGTGAACCCGGGCGGCCCCGGCTTCGGCGGGCAGTTCCTCGCCGAGAGCGCCACATCCATCTTCGGGGCCGATCTGGTGGCCCGCTTCGACATCCTGGGCTGGGATCCCCGCGGAACCGGGGAGTCGACACCGTCCGTCGATTGTTTCGACGAGTACGACAGCTACGTCTCCTACGACCCCACCCCCGAGACCGATGAGCAGAAGCAGGTCATCATCGACGTGTCACGCAGGTTCGCCGAGGCGTGCGGGGACGCGAGCGGGGCGATTCTTCCCTACATCTCCACGAACAACAGTGCACGTGACATGGATGCCATCCGCCGGGCCCTCGGCGAGGAGAAGATCACCTACTTCGGCTTCAGTTACGGCAGCGAGCTCGGCGCGACCTGGGCCAGCATGTTCCCGTCCACGGTGCGTGCCGCCGTTCTCGACGGTGCGGCCGACCCCACAGCCGATGCCGTCACCGGCTCGCTCCAGCAGGCGGCCGGGTTCGAGAAGGAGCTGAACGCGTTCCTCGACCAGTGCGCGAAGGACACCACCTGCCCGTTCTGGAACAAGGGCAAGCCGGCAGGCGCATTCGATGCGCTGGTGAAGCAGGTCGACGAGAAGCCGGTGACGGTGTCCGCCGACCGCACGGCCGTGAACCAGTCGGTGTTCTTCACGGCGGTGGCACAGGCCATGTACACCTCCTCGCAGTGGCCGGAGCTCGAGCAGGCCCTGTCCGACCTGCAGCGCGGCAAGGGTCGCGGCATCCTCTCGCTGTACGACGAGTACTACCAGCGCAACGCTGACGGCTCGTACGGCAACGAGCTCGAGGCTTTCACCGCCATCTCGTGTCTCGACGACCCGGGGCCGAAGTCGGTCGAGGAGATCGACGCGTACCTCCCCGAGTTCGTGAAGGCGGCTCCCCGCTTCGGTGCGTACTTCCTTGCCGGGTACACGTGCGTGTACTGGCCGGCCGCGCCCGACCTGCGGAACGAGGTCACGGGAAGGGGCGCAGGGCCGGTCATCGTCGTGGGAACAACCGGTGACTCCGCGACCCCGCTGGCAAGCTCACGGAAGATGGCAGAGACACTCGAGGACGGCAGGCTCATCGTGGTCGATGCACAACGTCACACCGGTTACGGGGCGAACGACTGTGTGACGAGCGCGGTCGACCAATACCTTGTGACCACGAAAGTGACGTTCTCCGAGAAATCCTGCTGATGCCTGCCGTACACGCCGACACCCTGACACTCCCCCGCCTCGCTGTTGTCGCCGGCGACACACGGAACCGTCCCGTTCGTTCGGTCACCACCGCACCGTCCGGGTTCGAGGGAGAGGGTTTCCCCGTGAGACGCGCCTTCGCGGGTGTGTCGCTCGCCGATCTCGACCCGTTCATCCACATGGACCAGATGGGTGAGGTCAACTACGGCCCGTACGAACCGCGCGGTACCGACTGGCATCCGCACCGCGGTTTCGAGACCGTCACGTACATGATCGACGGCGTGTTCCTCCACCAGGACACCCACGGTGGCGGCGGTGTCATCACCGACGGCGGGACCCAGTGGATGACAGCGGGGAGCGGCATCCTCCACATCGAGACCCCTCCCGAGGAGATGGTGGTGAAGGGCGGACTCTTCCACGGGGTGCAGCTGTGGGTGAACCTCCCGTCGCAGGACAAGATGATCGACCCCCGCTACCAGAACATCGAGGCAGAGCACGTTCGTCTCTTCACATCGGCTGATGCGACATCACTGTTCCGTCTCGTTGCCGGAAGCATCGGCGACTTCGACGGACCCGGCAGCACCCACACCCCGATCACCGTGGCCCATGCCACCGTGCCGGCGGGCTGCCGCGTCACCGTCCCCTGGAACCCGGGGCACAACGCACTCGCGTACGTGCTTGCCGGCCACGGAAGCGTCGGCGCGGAGGACGTGCGCATCACGAAGGGTCAGCTCGTTCTGTTCGGCGGGGGCGACACCATCACGGTCACGGGTGGCGGTGGCGACGGTGAGACCACCGACAGCATGGAGGTGCTGCTGCTCGGCGGCAGGCCGATCGGCGAGCCCGTCGCCGCGTACGGTCCGTTCGTGATGAACACCCGCGAGGAACTGGTGAAGGCCTACGAGGACTTCCAGTCCGGCCGGCTGGGCGTCGTTCCCGATGGTGCACTCAGGCCGTTCCGCCGCTGACGTTCACGCGTCGATGTCGATGCAGTAGTACACGTTGTTGCGGTACACCGTGCCGTCGGAGACCTCGGGGCAGTACTGCTCCGCACCGACCTGGCCCACGATGCGGCCCGTGTGCGCATCCGAGCACCGCACGGGCACCACGAACTGACCGTCACCCGCGACGCAGTTCCCCACGTACCACCCGGGCGAACGCGTGAGGCTCGTCGGGGTGCCGGGAGAGTCCGCGGGCGCCGGGTTGCCCACCTGGTTCAGCAGCAACAGCCCGAGGACGACGGCAACCATGAGCACCACCCATGTCAGCGGCCTGCGGAAGAGGTCCCCGCCGGGGATGCGGACGGGCAGGAGGACGGGAGTGTCCGAACCCATGCCCGGTGACGTCGGCACGCCCGGTTGCGCCGGTGACCACCGGAGACGCTCGGCTGCGAGATTGCTCCTCAGCCGGGCGTGCGCATCGTTGACCTCTGCTGCGAGTGCGGTGAGCCGACGCAGCTCGGTTTCCCCGGCACCGGGGTTCGCATCGGGATGGAGGCGGCGCATCCTCGTGCGCCATGCCTCGTCGATCTCCGCGGCCGACGCATCGTGCCCGACACCGAGAACCCCGAACGGATCGCGCACCACGCCCCCACGCTACGGGCGGGGCCGTCGGAGAGTCAGACCTGTCGGTCGCGGCCCGGCTGGAACACCGACACCGCTGCGGCGGCAAGCGCAAAGACGATTGCCACCTTCCATGCGTCGCGGAAACCGTCGATCCCCTCCCCGCGCGCCTGCACGGTGACGGCCAGCGCCACCCCGATGGCCGCCCCCACCTGACGGAAGGTGTTGTTGATGGCGCCACCGAGGGCGAATCGGTTCGGCGGGAGACGCAGCACCGTGCACGCGGACAGCGGCGGGAACGTGGAGCCGAGACCGAGGCCGAGGAAGAACATGATCGGCGTGAACGGGAACCAGGGTGTGGGCTCGACATCGAGGAACAGCACCGAGGAGTACACGGTCGCCGACATGATGAGCGGACCGGCCAGCAACAGGCGCCGGTACCCGATGGCGGCCATCCGCCGTCCGACGATCATCGAGGTGACGGCGACGGTGACAGGCGACAGCACGGAGAAGAGACCCGCCTTCGTGGCACTGAACTCCCAGATGGTGCGCTGGAACAGCACGTTGTTGAGGATGTTCGCGCTGAACGCGGCCCCGTACAGCATGGTGGAGATGTTCGCGAGGGTGAAGGTGCGCTCCCTGAACAGCTCTGCCGGCAGGAGCGGGTCGGGGTGGCGCACGGAGCGTCCCGCCACCACCAGACCAAGAACCACTGCAACGGCAAAGAGCGTCAGCACGGACGGGTCGCCCCAACCGAGCTCCTCCGACCGCGAGATCCCCCACACCAGCGACGCCACCGCGGACGTGAACACCACCGCGGCGAGGATGTCAGGCCGGTTCCCCTCGATGCGCGGGGACTCGCTCGTCACGCGGGCAGCCAGCACAAGTGTGACAAGGCAGATCGGCACGTTGATCCAGAACGCGGAACGCCAACCGAAACTCGACACGAACAGCGCCCCGATGGTCGGCCCCGACGCCACGCCGAGTGCACCTATGGAGCCCGTCCACGCCATCACCTGTCCGCGCTTCTCGGCAGGGAACGCACCGAGAAGCAGACCGGTGGATGCAGGTGTCATCATCGCGCCGCCGAGACCCTGCACGGCCCGGCCGGCAATCAGCACCCCGAGCGTGTGCGACACGGCACACAAGAGGGACCCGACCAGGAAGATCAAGGTGCCCCACAGAAAGAAACGCCGTCGACCGATCTGGTCAGCGAGCCGGCCCGACACCACCAACAGCGAACCGAAGAGGATGGAGTACGCGGTGACGACCCACGCGATAGTGCCGGAGGAGTCGCCGGGGAAACTCCTCTGGATCTCGAAGAACGCGACGTTCACGATCGACATGTCGAGTGTGGAGATGTACGACGCGATGGCGCACACGGCGAACGTCGCCCATGGCGAGTACGTCTTCTTCGGGATTGTTGCCGTCATGCTTGCCCCCTTTGGTACAGAAAATGTATCATGGGTGCCATGACGGGCAGAGCAGCGGAGAACGACACCGCGAAGTCGTACGACCTCTTCTGTCCGGTTGCGCGCACCCTGGATCTCGTCGGCGACCGCTGGACCCTGCTTGTGCTCCGTGACGTCTCCCTGTTCGGGCCCCGACGGTTCTCGGAGCTGAGGGAGAACCTGGAGGGTGTGCCCCCGACTCTTCTCTCATCGCGCCTGAAGCGCCTGGTTGCCGACGGACTCCTCGAGCGCTGCGGCTCGGGCAGACATGTGACCTACGCGTTCACCGAACGCGGCAGGGAAGTGCGGCCGATCCTGCGCGCGATGCGCGACTTCGGTGCCTCGCTCATGCCGAGGGGCTGGGAGTCGAAGGTGCCCCCGCAGGTCTTCCGCGGCTGATCCGCCGCGGCGAGACCCACGGGTCACGATGGCGGAAAGGGTGGGATTTGAA
>JBMUAQ010000019.1:0-25245 GCA_049454855.1 Ilumatobacteraceae bacterium | reverse complement strand
CGCATGCTCACCGCCACGTAGGCGGAGTCGGTGAGCTGCACGCCGATGTGGGCGATGGGGGAGCCGAGCGGCCCCATGCTGAAGGGCACCACGTACATGGTGCGGCCTTTCATCGCGCCCTTGTACAGGCCGTTCATCTCGGCGCGCATCTCCGCGGGTTCCCGCCAGTTGTTGTTCGGTCCGGCATCATCGCGGTTCGGGGAGCAGATGAAGGTGCGGTCCTCGACTCGCGCCACGTCGCCCGGGTCGGAATGTGCCCAGTAGCTGTTCGGGCGCTTCGCCTCGTCGAGCTTGGTGAACGTGCCCGCGGCAACGAGCTCGGCGCAGAGACGGTCGTACTCGTCGGCACTCCCGTCGCACCAGTGGATTGAGTCGGGCTGGAGGATCTCCGCCCACTGCTCAACCCAGGACTTCAGTCGGCTGTTGGTCGTGGAAGCTGCCATGGCTCTCAACTCCGGTTTGGTGACTGTGTGGTGAACGGGGGATGTCCGCTCCGCCCCACAAGTTATTCGCCGGGAGTGCCCATGTCCGCTTCTGACCCGAGGCGGAGACGGGTGGCACGTCCGGTCGGGTCGAGGTCGAACACGACCCTCTGACCCTGGCGGAGCATGCGGAACACGGAGCCCTCGAGGGCATCCGGTGCGAGGAGGAACTCGGAGAGGTCTGTGTCGGAAATCACCGAGCCCTCGCCGTTCGAGGGGTCGTACGACTTGATGACGCCCTGCATGTGCCGGTGCCTACCGGGCGACCTTCTGCACCTTGCCGGACTTGATGCACGCCGTGCAGGCGTTCACCCGGCGAGGGGAGCCCTTCACGATCGCGCGGACGCGCTGGATGTTCGGGTTCCAGCGGCGCTTGGTGCGCACATGGGAGTGCGACACGGACATGCCCCAGCTCGGGCCCTTGCCACACACTTCACACACTGCAGCCATAACGGAGTCCTTGCTTGACGGGATTTCGAATCGGTGGGTCCTGCAGGCACGGAGCCTGTGGACGCAGGTTCCAACCCTACAAGCCGTTTCGGGGCCGCCCCAACCGATCCGGCGTGCCGGCAGTGCCCCATCGCCCCTGCCCGTGGTGGTCCCCATGCCCTGCGGCGCGGCGTTTCACTACGCTTCTGCCCGTGCCAACCACCGACCTCCTGGGGGCCGACGAGATCCGCCGCACAGTGGTCACCTTCCGCGATGCCATGAAGGCCCACGCCCCGGGGATCAACCGACTGAACGTGTACCCCGTGCCGGACGGCGACACCGGGACGAACATGGCCCGCACGCTCGATGCCGTCGTGGCCGAGCTCGACGGCGCGGACGTCGGCATGGAGGCCACGTGCAAGGCCATCAGCCACGGGTCCCTCATGGGTGCGCGCGGCAACTCCGGTGTCATCCTCAGCCAGATCCTCCGTGGCTTCGTCGGCACCATCACCGAGGCGAAGGAGAGCAGCATCAACGCCGGCCGGGTTGCCGATGCGCTGAAGCGTGCCTCCGCCGCTGCGTACGAGGCAGTGCTGAAGCCGATCGAGGGAACCATCCTCACCGTCGTGCGCGAGTCGGCCGACGCGGCCGCAGCGGCCGTCACGAACGGTGCCACCCTCTCCGCCACACTCCGTGCCGCGCGTGAGGCCGGACGTGACGCGCTCGCGCGCACACCCGAGATGCTGCCCGTGCTGAAGGATGCCGGCGTGGTCGATGCGGGCGGTGCCGGGTTCCTCCTGCTCCTCGACTCCGCGATCCACGTGGTCGACGGCGACCCGATGCCCGAGCCGGACACCACCGAGGGGCCGAGCGCCGACCAGCTGGAGGCCGTGGCACTCAGGCACCGTGACGACGGTTCAGTCGATGTGAGCGAGCTCCGCTACGAGGTCATGTTCTTCCTCGACCTCGAGGACTCCCGCGCGAACGAGTTCAAGGCCGCGTGGGGCCGCATCGGCGACTCCATCGTGGTCGTGGGCGGTGACGGCCTGTGGAACTGCCACATCCACACGAACGACATCGGGGCTGCCATCGAGGCGCCGATTTCACTGGGCGGCCGCCCGAGGCAGATCCGTGTCACCGACCTTTTCGAGGAGGTTGCCGAGGAGCACGCGGCCCGCGAGGCAACGATCGGTGCGGCGCACTCGCACCGCCCGCCTGCATCGAGTCTCCCGCCGGTCACGTGTGCCGTGGTGGCGGTGGCGAGCGGCGACGGCCTCGCCGAGTTGTTCGGCCAGCTGGGCGTGCACGGCGTCGTCACGGGCGGCCAGACGTTGAACCCCTCCACAGCGGAACTGCTCGAGGCCGTCGAGCACATGAACGCCGCACAGGTGATCATCCTCCCGAACAACAAGAACATCATCCCCGTTGCCGAGCAGGTGGACGCTCTCTCCGGCAAGGACGTGCGCGTGGTCCCCACGTGCTCCATGCCCGAGGCCCTCGCTGCGCTCGTCACCTACGACCCCGAGGCATCCGCAGAGACGAATGCGCGCAACATGGCGGCCGCTGCGTCGTCCATGACGACGGGCGAGGTCACGCAGGCGGTGCGCGACACCAACACGGATGCAGGTGCCGTGACCACCGGCGACTGGATCGGGATCGTGCGCGGCGACGGCATCGTCGCCGTTGCGGGGACGGTGGTTGCCGCGTGCGAACTGCTGCTCCAGAACATCGTCGGTGAGTCCGCCGAGCTGCTCACGATGGTCATCGGTGCCGACGCTGTCCCGGCCGACACCGACCGCATCGTTGCGTGGGTGGAGGGTTTCCGGCCCGACGTGGCCGTGGAGATCCACCGCGGCGGCCAGCCTCTGTACCCCTACCTGTTCGGCGTTGAGTAGGGACCCCATCACCGCCCGAGAGCTGGCGGGAATGGACATCGATGTCGTCAAGGGCATCGGGGAGAAGAAGAAGGACGCGCTCGAGTCCTTCGGCATCTCGTCCGTCCTCGACCTGCTCGAGACGTACCCGCGGCGGTGGATCGACCGCACGCGCGAGGCGCAGGTCGCCCAGCTCGAGGAGGGTCTGCCCACCCTCGTCGTCGTGACGGTCGACTCGACGAACGGCGTGCGCACCCGCACGGGCAAGCGAATGGTCACGGTGCGCACCTCGGATGATTCCGGTCGTCTCTCGCTCACGTTCTTCAACCAGGGCTGGCGCGAGAAGCAGTTGGTGCCCGGACTCACCATCGCGGTGTTCGGCAAGCCCGAGCGCTACCGCGGGTACCTGCAGATGACGAACCCGGTGGTCGACCTCATCGGTGACCGCACCGGGCGCATCGTTCCGGTGTACCCGCAGAGCGAGAAGTCGCACATCACCACGTGGGACCTCGCGCGGTGGATCGGGAGCACCCTCGCGCGCTGCGTGCCGCGCGGCATCGCCGACCCCGTTCCCGATGATGTCATCGCCTCCCTTGGTCTCGTCCCGCGGGGCACAGCGCTGCACGACATCCACCAGCCCGAGTCGCTCGTGGTCCGCGACACCGCAAGGCGCCGGCTCGCGTTCGACGAGGTCCTGCGGGTGCAGGTGATGCTCGTGGCGCGCAAGCTGCGTGCGGCGCGCGACTCGCACGGCATCAGCCACAGGACGGAGGGTCCCCTCATCGAACGCTTCGCCTCGTCGTTGCCCTTTCCCCTCACGGCCGCACAGGAGAGGGTCGTCGGGGAGATCACTCACGACATGGCCGCGCCGTCGCCGATGCACCGGTTGCTGCAGGGTGACGTGGGCGCAGGCAAGACGGTGGTGGCGGTGTCGGCGATGATGCGCGCGGTGCAGGGCGGGCACCAGGCCGCGCTCATGGTGCCCACCGAGGTGCTCGCTGAGCAGCACCTTGCCGGGGTGCGCCGTCTGCTCGACGGAATCGAGATCCCCGACGCGGGGAACCTGTTCGGTGGCCGGCCGGTGAGGGTGGAGCTCCTCACGAACCGTGTCACTGGTGAGGCCCGCCGGCAGGTGCTCGCCGGGCTTGCCGACGGGTCGGTGGATGTGGTTGTCGGCACGCATGCGCTCATCCAGGAGGGCGTGTCGTTCGCGGCACTCGGCCTGGTGGTGGTGGACGAGCAGCACAGGTTCGGGGTCGACCAGAGGGCCCGCCTGCGCGACAAGTCGGCCGACGGCGCCGGCACGCCCGATGTGCTCGTGATGACCGCCACCCCCATCCCGCGCACGGCGGCGATGACGGTGTACGGCGACCTCGACGTGAGTGTGCTCGACGAGCTGCCGCCGGGACGCACGCCGATCGACACAGGGTGGGCGAACACCCCGGTCGCCGTGGCATCGGTGTGGGTCGACGTGCGGTCCGCGCTGGAACGCGGCGAGCAGGCCTATGTGGTGTGCCCGCTCATCGAGGAGAGCGAGAAGCTCGAGGTTGCCTCGGCGGAGCAGGTCCGTGACGAACTCGCCGGGGGCGAGCTCGCGGGACACACCGTGGAACTGCTGCACGGCCGGATGACGTCGAACGAGAAGGAGGCCGTCATGGAACGCTTCCGCAGCGGTGCCTCGGGCGTCCTGGTGGCCACGACGGTGATCGAGGTGGGCGTCGACGTGCCGAACGCGACCCGCATGGTGATCCTGGACGCCGACAGGTTCGGCATCGCCCAGTTGCACCAGCTGCGCGGCCGCGTCGGCCGCGGCACGGTTGCCTCCCGATGTCATCTCGTCACCCGCACCGACGACCCCTCGCCGCGTGTCGAGGCCCTGGTGAACTCAACCGACGGGTTCGTGCTCGCCGAGGAGGACCTGCGTCTCCGCGGCGAGGGAACCCTGATGGGCACCGTCCAGAAGGGCCGCTCCGATCTCCGACTCGCGTCTCTGCAGGGCGACCTCGACCTCATCCAGGCCGCACGCGCCGCCGCCGTCGCGATTGTCGGTGACGACCCCGACCTGGCGGCCCACCCGTTGCTCGCGGACGAGATCGATCTGTACTTCACCGAGGAGCAGGAGGACAACCTCCTGAAAGGCTGACCGGGCTCGGCTACCGTTCGCCCGGGACGGCGTCGGATCGGGGGGCCATGAAGGTACGCGACAGGCACGTGGTGGTGACCGGAGGGTCGCGCGGCATCGGCGAGGCGCTTGCACGCGAGTTCGCCCGGCGCGGCGCACGCGTCACGGTGGTGGCGCGCAGCCCCGACTCGCTGCACCGTGTGGCAGCCGAGACCGGCGGCAACGCCGTGGTGGCCGACCTGTCCGACGACAGTGTCGTCGACACGCTGATTGCTGACATCGAGGCGATGCACGGGGAGATCGACGTGCTGGTGAACAACGCCGGGCTCGAGACGACCCTCCCGTTCGCGGTGGAGGACCCGCGCGCCATCCGCGCCGTGTCGCGGCTGAACTACGAGGTGCCGCTCATGCTCGCGCGCCGGGCGCTGCCCGGGATGCTCGCACGGGGCAGGGGACACATCGTGTTCGTGTCGTCGCTCGCGGGCACTGCCGGCTTCCCGGGCATGGCGGCGTACTGCGGCACGAAGGCGGGCATCCTCAACTTCTTCTCGTCGCTGCGGCGCGAGCTCAAGCACTCGCCGGTCGGTCTCACCGTGCTGTCGCCCGGGCCGGTGGACACCCAGATGTGGGACAACGTGGAGTCCTCGTCGCCCGAGACGCAGAAGGTCGTGCGCAGGTTCCAGATGCTGCGGCTCATCCCCAAGGCATCGCCGCAGGACATCGCGCGGCGCACGGTGTCGGCGGTGGAGTCCGCGAGACCGTACGTGCGCGACCCGAAGCGGCTGTCGATCAACTTCTGGTTGAACATGCTGCCGACCCGTATCTCGAACGCTGCCGCGGTCGGCATCCGCTTCGATCCGCTCGACCGCTCGAACACGCGCCATCCCTGACGCCGACGTCCCCGTACGCGGGCGGGAGGTCAGTCCGTTGCGTCCGTGATGTCATCCTCCTCGAGGATGAGGTCCCACCTGTCGAGACAGTCGCGGCACCGGTACGTCACGACGTCCCCCACGAGCCACGTGCCGTCCTCCCGCGGTGCCGTGATGAGCCCGCACGGCCCGCCGCAGTCCACGCACACGATCGACTCTGCCGGGCCCCTCATCTCCGTAGTCTGTCGTGCATGCGGGTCGTTTCCGGTGAACTGCGCGGCCGCCGCATCGAGTCCCCGTCGGGCGAGGCCACCCGTCCCACCACCGACAAGGTGCGGGAGGCCGTGTTCAACGCACTCGGCAGCACCGGCCTGCTGGTCGATGCGGTCGTCCTCGACCTCTTCGCCGGCACCGGGGCGATGGGCATTGAGGCGCTGTCGCGCGGCGCCTCGCACTGTGTGTTCGTGGAACGTGACCGTCGCGCCCTCGACGTCCTCCGTCGGAACATCGATTCGCTCGGTCTCGGTGCACGCGCGGAGATCGTCGCCGCTGACGCGGTGTCTGCCGCACCGCGCGCGGCCGACATCGTGATCGCCGACCCTCCGTACGGGTTCGACGCGTGGGACAGGCTCGTCGGTGCGGTGACTGCGGGGTTCGTGGTGGCCGAGGCCGACCGCCCCGTGGAGGCGCCGGAGGGCTGGGAGGCGGTGCGGGAGCGCCGCTACGGGCGCACCCACGTCACGTTCCTCGCACGGACGGGTTCCGCACGGGATCCGGGGGACGGGGATACCGTGGAGGCGCGATGAGCACCGTGCTCTACCCCGGAAGCTTCGATCCTTTCCACCTCGGCCATCTCGACGTGGTCGAACAGGCATGCACCCTTTTCGGGTCTGTGGTGGTTGCCGTCATGCACAATCCCGACAAGCCCTCCGGCGCCCTGTCCACCGGTGAGCGCGTGGAGATCGCGGGTTCTTCGACGTCGCATCTCCCCGGGGTCGAGGTGCGTGCGTTCGCGGGGCTCGCGGTCGATGCGGCACGCGAGGCGGGCGCTCTGTGCATCGTGAAGGGCCTGCGCACCTCCGGTGACTTCGAGGTCGAGCAGCAGATGGCCCACACCAACTTCGCGGTGTCCGGCGTGCGCACGGTGTACGTGCCCTGCACCCCGGCACTCTCGTTCGTCTCCAGCAGGTTCATCCGCGACATCGCAGGCAACGGTGGCGACATCTCGTCCATGGTGCACCCGACGGCCCTCGGGGCCCTCCGCACCGCACTCGGAAAGGGCAAATGATGCCTCGCGACCGGTTCGACAGCTTCGACGACGACCTGATCGACGACACCTACCCCCAGCCGGCGCCCGTCCAGGCCCGGCTCGGCGACAGTGAGGTGCTCCTGCGGCGCGTGGTCGACATCATCTCCACCGCCCCGAGCGTGCCGCTCTCGAGCACGCCCCGCATCGACCGGGACGAGGTCATCGAGCTCCTCGAGGACGCACTGCAGCGGTTGCCCGAGGAGATCCGCCAGGCGCGCTGGATGCTGAAGGAGCGCCAGGAGTTCCTCGACAGGACCAAGCGCGAGGCCGACGAGCTGCTCACGGCCGCCCGTCAACAGGCCGAGCGGATGGTGCAGCGCACCGAGGTGGTGCGCGCATCGGAGTCGCGGGCACGCCAGATCATCGATTCCGCCGACGAGGAGTGCCGTCGCCTGCGCAACGAGACCGAGGACTTCCTCGACCAGCGTCTGGCAAGTTTCGAGATCCTCATCGACCGGCTGCAGAAGACAGTGTCCACGGGCCGTCAGCGTCTGTCGATCGGCATGTACGACACCTCGGTGCCGGACGCCGGCGACACTGCCGGGTCAGGGACCGGCGACGAGGAGCTCGGGGAGCACGGTCGGGGATTCTTCGACCAGGACCTCCACTGAGGCAACGGTGGCCGCACCGCTCCTCGTCAACGTCGTCGAACTGCTGCGACGGCCCGGCACCACGAAGAAGGTCGCCGTCGCGGTTGACGCAGCCGATCTCGTGTTCGACGACGACCGCATCACCGACGTGCCGGTGGATGTGAACCTCGACCTCGAGTCGCTCTCGAACGGGATCACCGTGCGCGGCGCGGCCTCTGCCACGTGGCACGGGGAGTGCCGGCGTTGCCTCGCACCGATCGAGCACCGCATGACCGTCGACCTCGACGAGCTGTACCAACAGGTGCCCGACAACCCCGATGCCCACCCGATCGGCGGCGACCAGGTCGACCTCCTGCCGATGGTGCGCGAGAACATCCTCGTGGCGATACCCGTGGGGCCGCTGTGCCGCGAGGACTGCCCGGGCTTCTGTCCGCAGTGCGGGGCCGACCTCGCGCAGGCCCCGTGCGGGTGCACGCCGCAGGTCGGGGACGACCGCTGGGCCGCCCTCGATGCCCTGAAGGGGCGCCTGCCCGAGCCCCCGGGGTGAGAGCGGCCCGTTTCGGGCTATCCTTTCCCGGCCCCCACAGAGGGGCACATGTGCCTCGAAACCAAGGGAGACCACGGTGGCCGTTCCCAAGAAGAAGAAGTCGAAGTCGAAGACCCGCATGCGTCGGGCCTCGAACTGGCGCCTCGGTGCGCCGTCGCGCAGCGTGTGCCCCCGCTGCCGCGCAGCCAAGCTCCCGCACACCGTCTGCGGGACCTGCGGCTGGTACAAGGGCCGCGTGGCCGTCGACGTCGAGCAGTAGGCCCGCACATGTTGCCGGTCGCAGTCGATGCGATGGGTGGCGACAGAGCCCCCGGTGAGATCCTCGCGGGCGCCCTCGCGGCGGCCGCGGCAGGCATTCCTGTTGCTCTTGTCGGTCCCGAGAATCTCGACGGCCGCGGTGACCTCCCGCTGATCGTGGCGTCGGAGGTCATCGAGATGGATGACGACCCCGCCACGTCGGTGCGCAAGAAGCGCGACTCCACCCTCGTGCGCGCCGCCGAGGCCGTGCGCGACGGAAGGGCCAGCGCCATGATCTCCGCCGGGAACACCGGTGCCACCATGGCGAGTGCACTGCTGCGCATGGGACGCATCAAGGGTGTGCACCGTCCGGCAATCGCCACCCCGGTGCCCGTTCCCGGTGGCACCCCCACCGTGCTCCTCGATGCGGGGGCCAACGCCGAGGTGCAGGCCGACTGGCTCGTGCAGTTCGCCGTCATGGGGTCGGTGTACGCACGCCGGCGCTACGGCATCGAGAGCCCGAAGGTCGGTCTCCTCTCCATCGGCGAGGAACCCGGCAAGGGCGACACGCTGCGCAAGGACGCATGGGACCTCCTCTCTGCCGAACCGAGCATCAACTTCATCGGCAACGTCGAGGGCCGCGACATCATGACCGACGCGGTGGATGTCGTCGTCACCGACGGTTTCACGGGCAACGTGGTGCTGAAGACCCTCGAGGGCACTTTGAAGGCCGTCATCAAGGCGCTGTTCGGCGCCTTCGCCGACCCCGCGTACAAGGAGCACGCCGACGCACTCATGCCCGCGCTGCTCCCGATGTACGCCACGTTCGACCCCGACAACACGGGCGGTGCGATCCTCCTCGGGATCGACGGCGTGTGCATCATCTCGCACGGCTCCAGCAGCGCGCGGGCCATGGTGAACGGGATCAAGGTCGCACAGGAGATGGTGGAGACCGGCATGGTCGACGCGCTCCGCGACGCCATCGCCGCAACGACCGGGGGGAAAGAGGCCGCACAATGAGCATCGACCGCAACCAGGTGCTCGGCACCGTCACTCGTCACCTCGCCGACATCCTCGAGATCGAGGCATCGGGAATCGCCGAGGACCAGCGGTTCGCCGACGACCTCGGCGCCGACTCAATCGCCCTCATCGAACTGGTCGACGCGCTCGAGCAGGAGTTCTCAGCGACGCTCGACGGTTTCGCTTTCGATGACGACGAGCTTGCGGGCCTGAAGACGGTGCGCGACGCTGTCGACTACGTGATGCGCGCCCACGGCGCCTGAAGGCGGGGAACCGGATGGTCCGCGGCGGCGAGCCCGATCTCGCGGAACTGATGCGCCGGCTCGGGCACGGCTTCGCCGACCCTTCCCTCCTGCGGCTCGCGTTGGTGCACCGTTCGTGGCAGGCAGAGAACGGGGAGCCGGACTCCAACGAGAGGCTCGAGTTCCTCGGTGATGCGGTCGTCGGCTTCGTGGTGGCAGAGGCCGCGTACCTCCGTCTCCCGGGTGATCCCGAGAGCCGCCTGAGCGACCTGCGCCAGGCAGTCGTGAACACGCAGGCACTCGCGGAGCGTGCGCGGTCGATCGGTCTGGGCGAGTTCATTCTGCTCGGGGTGGGGGAAGCCACGGGCGGCGGCCGCGACAAGGAGTCCATCCTCGGGGACGCGTTCGAGGCCATCATCGGCGCGGTGTTCCTCGACGGCGGTCTCGACACCGCGCGGGGTTTCGTGCACCGCATGCTGGACGAGGAGATCGAGCGCACGATTCCCGTGCTCGACACCGTCGATGCCAAGACGGCCCTCCAGGAGGCCTGCGCCCGTCGCGGGAGCACGCCCCCGCACTACACCACCGAGGGGGAGGGGCCCGACCACGAGCGAGTGTTCACCGCAACCGTGAGGATCGACGGGGAGGTCGCCGGCACCGGCACCGGCCGCACGAAGAAGGCCGCGGAACAGGTCGCGGCGCGGGTCGCGCTGCACTCGCTCGACGCCTGACATGCCCGAGCTCCCCGAGGTGGAGACCGTGCGGCGCGGCATCGAATCGCGTGCCGTCGGCCGCAGGATCGTCTCGGTCACCGTGGGCCGCGAGCGCTCGGTGCGCAGGGTCGGCCGCGAGGCAGTGGTGCGCGGGCTCGAGGGGGCGGCCATCACCGGCACGTCACGACGGGGCAAGTACCTGCTCGCCGACCTTGACACCGGCGACCGGATGATGATCCACCTGCGGATGAGCGGACGCGTGCTCGTTGTTCCCGCAGGCACCGTGCGACCCCCGCACACCCACGTGACGATGTCGCTCGCACCGCGCGACGGCGTCGTCGACGAGATGTTGTTCGTCGACCCGCGCACGTTCGGTGAGGTGGTGGTGTACGACCCGGCCCGGGAGCACGACGTGCTGCCCGAACTCGGTCGGCTCGGGGTCGATCCCGTCGCGGAGCCGTTCGACGGGGAGGTGCTGTGGCAGGCACTGCGCGGCAGGAGGGGAGCGCTGAAACCGCTGCTCCTCGGCCAACGAGTGGTTGCGGGCATCGGCAACATCTACGCCGACGAGATACTCCACCGCTGCAGGATGAGATGGAACCGCCCCGTCGACCGTCTCTCGCGACGCCACGTCGACGAACTTGCCGCGCAGACGGTTGCGGTGCTGACCGAGGCGATCGAGGCGGGCGGGTCGACCCTCGAGGACACCCAGTACGTGGACGTGGACGGCAACACCGGGTGGTTCCAGGTGAACCATCTCGTGTACGGCAGGGAGGGAGAGGGATGTCTCACCTGCGGTCGTTCCACCGTGCGCCGCGTCGTTGTCGCCGGACGATCCACTTCGTACTGTCCACGCTGCCAACGCTGACGTTTTCCACAGGGCAGGCATCCGCCGCGAGGGGGACCGGCATCCACGTCGCGGGCCGATGGTCATCTACTGTTGGTCTGCCGTGTTCCTCAAAGCTCTGACACTCAAGGGTTTCAAGTCCTTTGCCGACCCGACCGTGCTCGAGATGGAGCCCGGCGTCACCGTCGTCGTCGGTCCGAACGGCTCGGGCAAGTCGAACGTGGTCGACGCAATCGCGTGGGTGCTGGGTGCCCAGGCCCCGAGCTCCGTGCGCTCGCAGAAGATGGAGGACGTCATCTTCAACGGCACGAAGAAGCGTCCCGCTCTCGGTCGCGCCGAGGTGATGCTCACGCTCGACAACTCGGCGGGCCTGCTGCCGCTCGAGTTCAGCGAGGTCACGATCAGCCGCACCTTGTTCCGCAACGGTGACAGCGAGTACGCCATCAACGGTGTGGAGTGCCGTCTCCTCGACGTGCAGGAACTCCTGAGCGACGCCGGTGTGGGCCGCCAGCAGCACGTCATCATCAGCCAGGGACAGATTGACGCCGTGCTCACTGCCCGCGCCGAGGACCGTCGGGCGATCATCGAGGAGGCCGCCGGCGTCCTCAAGTACCGCAAGCGCAAGGAGAAGGCGGAGCGTCGCCTCGAGGCCACCGAGGCCAACCTTCTGAGGGTGCAGGACCTCATCCGCGAGGTGCGCCGTCAGCTGCGCCCGCTCGAGCGCCAGGCCGAGGCCGCGCGCCGTCACGAGGAGGTGATGACCGAGCTTCGGGCACTCCGCCTGTTCCTCACCGGCCGCGAGATCGCGTCGCACCGCGCACGACTGACCGCGCTCGCCACCGAGAAGTCGGAGGTCGAGTCCACCGACGCCGCTGTCCGCGGCCGGCTCGCGACCCTCGATACCGAGGTGCTCGCGGCCGAGGCCGAGCTGTCTGCACGCGGCGACTCGGGCCTCAGCGACGAGCTCGTGCGAGTGGAGCAGCTGCGCGAGCGTGCTCGCGGACTGTCCGCGCTGATTGCCGAGCGCCGCCGCGGTCTCGAGCGTGACCAGGGCCAGATGATGGCCGATGACGTGGTGGCCACCGTCGAGGCCGATGTCGCGCAGGCACGAGCCGAGCTGGCGGAGGTCGAGCGCGGTCTGTCGATCGCGACGGGGGAGTCAACCGCGCTCGGCGGGGAGGAGGCGGCCTTCGAACGCGAGCGCGAGGAGAAGGGCATGTTCGCCTCCGTCCCCTCGTCGCAGGCCTCGGGTGCGGCTGCCGAGGTGCGCGGTGAGCTGCGCACCCTGCGCAACGCGGTGGAGCAGAGCGCGGGCGAGATCCAGCGGCTGCAGTCCCGCATCGAGGAGATCGCACGACGTGATGCGCAGTCCGCCCGGGAGGCCGAGGCCCTCCAGAAGGACCTCGCTGATGCGGAGAACGCCGTCGACGTGCTGCGCGCGGAGATGAACGACCTCGACCGCCGCCGGTCCTCCGCGGAGGCGTCCATCGACGCGGCGCAGGAGGAGCTCGTCTCGGCCGAGCGCACCCATGCACAGCGTGCCGCCCGCGTGGAGTCGCTCGCGTCGGTGGACGCGACGTCACGCGCTCGCAGCAGCTCCCGCGCGCTCGACGGGGGGGCCGGCATCCTCGGTGCGTTGATCGACCTCGTGCAGATCGACAGCGGATGGGATGCAGCGGTGCGTGCTGCCCTCGGTGACGCGGTGGGTGCGGTGTTGGTGGCTGACCCTGCCGCCGCCCGCAGCGCACTGTCGGCACTGCGCGACAGCGGCACTGCCGGTGCGGTGCTTGCTCTCGGTGTGCCGCGTGCAGCCGGTCGCGGAGTCCCCGCAGGCGCGACGAGTCTGAGGCCCCACGTGCGGCCCGTCGACGGTGCGCCGGCCGGGGTCGACGCGCTGCTCGATGCGCTCCTGGACGGCTACGGGTTCGCCGAGGACATCGACGACGCGGTGTCGGCCGCGTCGTCGGGCACGGGCACCGTGGTCACCCGCTCGGGCGACCGACTGGGTGGCGCGGCATGGCGCGTGGGGGCCGCCGACGAGCTCGGTTCGAAGGAGGTGGTGGATGCCGCGCGGCGCGACGAGACGGAGGCGCTCGCCGCGGTCTCGCGCTGCCGTGACACCGCGGATGCGGCACGACGCGACCTCACCAACGTGCGCCTGCAGATCTCCGACACCGAGGAGCGTCTGCGGCGCCAGAGCGAGGCCGTGGAGATGGCGGCCGACGCGCTCACGAGCGCGGTCACCGACCGCCGCACCGGGGCAGCCGAGCACGAGGCCGCGACCCGCACCATCGAGGAGGCACGCGCACGCATGAACCGCGATGCCGCGCGCGTGACGGAGCTCGAGGCGCTCCTGCCGTCCCTCGAGGAGACCGAGGCCGCAGAACTTGCCGCCGTCGCCGCGTACAACGAGGCCCGCACGGCGTTCGAGTCGAAGGCCGCGCACCTCGGCATGCGCCGCACCGATCTCGAGGTGCGCCTCGCAGGCCTGCGCGAGCGGGACCAGTTCCTCCGCCAGCGGATCAGCGACGGTGAGTCCAAGCTCGGGGCCGACAGCGAGGCCCGTGTGGAGGCAGCGCACCGACGCGAGCGGCTGGAGCACACCATCGTGGCGATCGGACGTCTGTCGGCACTCGTCGAGGAGCACCGCGCGGCCACCGAGAACCGGCTCACCGAGCTCCACGCGGTGCGCCAGCGCCAGAGCGACGAGGTGCGCGCACTCGCCGCACGACTCGACCAGGCGCGTCGCGACCGTCATGCCGCAGAGCAGGAACTCGAGGTCGCGCGCGAGAGGTCACGGCGCATCGAGCTGGAGGAGACCGAGATGCGGATGCGTCTCGAGGCCGCGGTGGAGGGGGTGCGTCGTGAACTCGAGGTCGAGCCCGAGACCGCCGAGGCTGCACCGATGCCGGAGGTGCCCGAGGGCACGAACCATGCCGAGCGCGCGCGCACCCTGGAGCGCGACATCCGCCTCATGGGTCCGATCAACCCGCTCGCGCTGCAGGAGTTCACCGAACTCCAGACACGGCACCAGTTCCTCGAGGAGCAGCTGGCCGACGTGCGCAACTCGCGGCGCGAGCTCTCGCAGGTGATCACCGCGATCGACCAGGAGATCCAGTCGGTGTTCGCCGCCGCGTTCGCCGACGTCAGCACGAACTTCGTCGAGATGTGCTCGTTGCTGTGCCCCGGCGGCACGGGCCGGCTCACGCTCACGAACCCCGACGACCTGCTGAACACGGGCATCGAGATCGAGGCGACGCCACCCGGCAAGACGTTCAAGAAGCTGTCTCTGCTCTCCGGCGGCGAGCGTTCGCTCACCGCCGTTGCCTTCCTGTTCTCGGTGTTCCGCAGCCGTCCCTCGCCGTTCTACGTGATGGACGAGGTCGAGGCAGCGCTCGACGACGTGAACCTGCACCGCTTCCTCGGGCTCGTGGCCGAGTTCCGCCGTGACGCGCAGCTGATCATCGTGAGCCACCAGAAGCGCACGATGGAGGCCGCCGACTGCCTGCTGGGCGTCAGCATGGCGCCCGGCGGATCCTCCAAGGTCGTCACCGAGCGTTCCGGCGCAGTCACGGGGTAGGGGATGCTCGCCGCCTCGGTCGACCCTGGCCTCATTGTCGTCCTCGTCGTTGCGGCACTGCTCGCGTTGGTTGCGGCAGTCGCGCTGCGGCGTCGGGCATCCCGCGCCTCTGTTGCATCCATGCAGGCGGGGACACCTGTCGCACCGACTCACACCGATGCTGCGCCGCCGGAGACCGACCTCACTCTCCCTCCGGACGGGCGCCCGGACGGGTCCGCGCCGCACGTTGCCCCCGTCACTGTCGCGCCGACCACGGCAGAACCGGTCGCGGCACCGGAGGACATGTGGGAGCGAACGCACCGCACCCGCTCGCTGTTCGGCGACGCATTCCGGCGCATCCGCTCGCGCACCGCGGTGGGCCCCGACACGTGGGACGAACTCGAGGAGACCCTCCTGCTCGCCGATCTCGGTGTGCGTCTCACCGACTCGTTGCTGGCGCCACTGAAGGAGCGTGTGAAGGCGGGCGAACTGCGCTCGCCGGGCGAGGTGGTGGATGCGTTGCGGGCGTCCATGACCGCGTCGCTGTCCACCGCCGACCGTTCGCTGAACCACCGGCCCGCCGAGATGCCGGCGGTGTGGTTGTTCGTGGGCGTGAACGGCGTGGGAAAGACCACCACCATCGGCAAGGTCGGGTCCGCTCAGACGGCGCTCGGCCGTCGCGTGCTGATGGCAGCGGGGGACACCTTCCGCGCCGCCGCTGCCGAGCAGCTGGAGACATGGGCGCAGCGCTGCGGTGCCGACTTCGTGCGCGGCGGCGAGGGTGCAGACCCCGCCTCGGTGATCTTCGACGGCATCCAGGCGGGGGCCGCGCGCGGTGCAGAGCTCGTGCTCGCGGACACCGCGGGGCGTCTCCACACGAAGTCGAACCTCATGGAGGAACTGGGCAAGGTGCGGCGCGTGGCCGACAAGGCGCCGGGCACGGTGTGCGAGGTGCTGCTCGTGATCGACGCCACCACGGGCCAGAACGGCCTCACCCAGGCCCGCGAGTTCGCGGCCGCCACGGATGTGACCGGCGTGGTGCTCACGAAGCTCGACGGTTCGGCGAAGGGCGGCATCGTCTTCGCCATCGAGACCGAGCTCGGCATCCCCGTGAAACTGGCCGGCCTGGGGGAGACCGCCGCTGACCTGGCGCCGTTCGACCCCGAGAAGTACGTGTCGGCCATTCTCGGCTAGGGAACCCTCGGGGCCGGCCGTTCGTCAGAGAATGGGACCGTCGAGGAGAGAACCATGATGAATCCCCGCAGGACACTTGCCGCCGGCACCCTCGCCGTCGTTCTCGCCGCGTGCGGCGGGGACGGTGCCGCCGTGCTGACCCTCGGGCAGTCGTCGGCCGAGTCGCGCAGTGCGAACGCGGGTGCGGCCATGTCCGACTCGAAGCTGGCGGTGTGGGCACCGATGGTCGCATACGTTGCGGGCGACGAGCTGGCCGACCCGAAGTGGACCGACGGCGTCGGGAAACAGCACGCGTGGCGGTACGCGGCGCCGACCGACCCGGGGAGGGAACTCTCGCGGATCGCCGTCGCGCTCGGCGTGACGGGGGACGTGAAGGAGGACCCCTCGAACAAGGGGTACTGGTCGAGCGAGATGATGCCGGGCAGCCCGGCGTTCTCGAGCTGGGGAGACCGCAACGGACGCTGGTGGTCGTATGCCGGGAGTGCGGTGTCGCCGACGGGCGGCGGCTCGTCGGCCTCGTCGGAGCCCTGCCCTCCCGACACTGAGGACTGTGAGACGCGCCCCGTCGACACCGTCCCGCCTGCGGAGAACCTCCCGACGAAGGACGCCGCGAGGAAATCCGCGCTCGCACTGCTGGAGAAGCTCGGTGTCGACACATCGGCCGAGGCTCTCTCGGTCGACGTTCAGGCTGATGACTGGTCCGTGCGCGTGAGTGCAGTCGCGCTGCACGAGGGCGAGATGTCGTGGGTGCGCTCGTGGTACGTGGGCTACGGCAGCAACGCGCAGGTCACTGACGCCTCGGGTTCGATGGTGACACTCGAGCAGGCCGACTCGTACCCCGTGATCGATCCTGTCGCCGCAGTGAAGAGACTGAACGACGGACTCGGTGTCACGGGTGTGACCGGCTGGGGCGCCGCGTCACGCGACATCGCGGTGGACTCCGTCACTCCCGGAGCGGAACCCCCTGCTCCCGTCGAGGTGACACTCGTGTCGGCACGTATCTCGCTCGTCGACTGGTCGCTCGCCGACGGCACCCAGATGCTGCTGCCTGCGTGGGCGCTCGCTGATGCCGACGGCAACGAGGTGAAGGTGGTCGCGCTGGCCGACCGCTACATCAGTCTCCCGCAGGCCGGCCCCATCCCCGAGCCGCTGCCCGGCGCCGACCCGGGCACGGATGTTCCCGCCGCAGACATCAGCCCGGCGGACGCCGAGAAACTGGTCGGCCTCACCGAGGACGAGGCAACGAAGGTCGCCACGGGCAACGGCTGGACGGTCCGCGTGGCGGAGCGTGACGGGGAGTCGTTCATGCTCACCGCCGACTACCGAACCGACCGCGTGAACCTCACCGTGAGGGACGGGAAGGTCACCGCCGTCACCGTCGGCTGACTGCCGTCGGTAGCCTCGATGACGCATGTTCGATTCGCTGAGTGACCGTCTCCAGGGGGTAGTCAAGAAGCTCCGCGGCAAGGGACGACTCACCGAGGCCGACGTCGACGAGGTGCTCGCCGAGATCCGCACCGCGCTGCTCGAGGCCGACGTCAACCTCACCGTGGTGCGCGAGGTCGTCGCGCGGATCCGCGAGCAGGCCATCGGGGCCACCGCGTCACAGGCGCTCGACCCCAGCCAGCAGGTCGTCAAGATCGTCAACCAGGAACTGGTGGCGATGCTGGGCGGCGAGACGCTGCGCATCACGTACGCCTCGCAGCCGCCCACCGTGGTGCTGATGGCCGGTCTGCAGGGCTCGGGCAAGACCACCAGCGCAGCCAAGCTGGCCCGTTGGCTCAAGGCCCAGGGACGCCAGCCGCTCCTCGTGGGGGCCGACCTCCAGCGCCCCGCGGCGGTGGAGCAGCTGCGCACCCTTGGCAACCAGATCGGGGTGCCCGTGTTCAGCGAGCCGGGCGACCCGGTCGACACGGCGCGCCGCGGTCTGCAGGAGGCAAGACGCCTCGGTCGCGACGTGCTGATCGTGGACACCGCAGGACGCCTCGCCGTCGATGAGGAGATGATGCGCCAGGTGGCCGACATCTCGTCCACGGTCAGCCCGCACTACACGTTCCTCGTCATCGACGCGATGACGGGCCAGGACGCGGTCGGCACCGCCGAGGCGTTCCATTCGCGTCTGTCGATCGACGGCGTCATCCTGTCCAAGCTCGACGGCGATGCCCGCGGCGGTGCCGCGCTGTCGGTGAAGTCCGTGATCGGCAGGCCGATTGCTTTCGCCGCCACCGGCGAGCGCATCGACGCGTTCGAGCAGTTCCACCCCGACCGCATGGCAGGACGGATCCTCGGCATGGGCGACGTGCTCACCCTCATCGAGCAGGCCGAGCAGGTGTTCGAGAAGGAGCAGGCCGAGAAGGCGGCCGAGCGGATGCTCGGCGGCCAGTTCACCCTCGACGACTTCCTCGACCAGCTGCAGCAGGTGAAGAAGATGGGCCCGCTGTCGGGGATCATGGGGATGCTGCCCGGCATGCCGAAGGAACTGAAGAACGCCGAGATCGGCGACGACCAGATCAAGCTCACGGAGGCGATCATCCGTTCCATGACGCCCGAGGAGCGCGCACGTCCCGACATCGTGAACGGCGGACGCCGCACCCGCATCGCGAAGGGCAGCGGAACCCAGGTGGCCGACGTGAACCGGCTCATCAAGCAGTTCCTCGAGATGCAGAAGATGATGAAGCGAATGGGCGGTCTCGCCGGCATGGGGGGCAAGGGCAGGCCGAAGGGGAAGGCGGGCCGTCGCCAGGCGATGGCAGAGCTCGAGGACCTGCTCGGGGGCCAGGGCGGCCTGCCGGGCGGCCCCGGGTTCCCCGGTCTGCCCCGCTAGGGCCCCGTTGGGCACACGGAGTGACACCGCTAGCCTTTCCTGGTTCCCGAAGGGTCCAGGAGATACATCGCACATGGCAGTCAAATTGCGCCTCACCAGGGTCGGCAAGACCAAGCAACCGCAGTACCGCGTGATTGCGGCCGACTCCCGGCGCGCGCGCGACGGCCGGTTCATCGAGATCCTCGGTCAGTACAACCCCCGCACCGAGCCCTCCACCCTGAAGATCGACAACGACAAGGCCGTGCAGTGGCTGCTGAAGGGCGCCCAGCCGACCGAGCGCGTGAAGAAGCTTCTCGAGATCTCGGGCGCGTGGGCACAGTTCACCGCCGCGAAGTCGAAGTGACCGCCGTGTCGGACGCCGACGCCAACTCCCTCGAGGCCCCCACGGCCACCGCCGTGCTGGAGCACATCGTGCGCAGCATCGTCGACGACGCCGATGCCGTCAACGTCTCCTCCTCGATCGGTCGCAACGACTCCGTCAGGCTCGAGGTCCGTGTGGGCCCCGGCGACCTCGGTCGTGTGATCGGCCGCCGCGGCCGCACCGCCCAGAGCATCCGCACCGTCGTGCGCGCCGCCGCGGTGAACGACGACGTCGAGGTCGACGTCGACTTCGTCGACGACTGACTTGCTCGAGGTCGGCCGCATCGGCAAACCCCACGGTGTCCGCGGGGACACCTACGTTTCCTTCACCTCCGATGTCGCCTCGCGTCACGAGCCCGGCTCGGTGTTGTTCGTGCGCACCGCATCGGGGGAGCGCCGGCTCGTGGTGGAGCGCTCGCGCCCGGAGAAGGACCGCCATGTCGTGCACTTCGAGGGCATCGAGAACCGCGAGGCGGTCGCCATGCTCACGAACTCGGTGCTGCTCGCCGAACCGGTGGAGGACCCCTCCTCGCTGTGGGTGCACGAACTCATCGGCTCGGAGGTGGTCGAGGTCTCGGGTGCGGCACGCGGGCGCTGTGTCGCCGTGGTGGCGAATCCCGCCCACGACCTGCTGGAACTTGCCGACGGTTCGCTGGTGCCGGTGCCGTTCGTGGTGTCGTGCCGCGATGGCGTGACCACCATCGACCCGCCCGAGGGTCTGTTCGGTCTCGATGACTGAGCATCCGCTGACCGTGCATCTGTTGGTTCGGTAGGTTTCCCGCGTGCGCATCGACGTGTTCTCGATATTCCCGGGCATGGTCGACGGGTTCTGCTCCGAGAGCCTCCTCGGCCGCGCACGCACGTCGGGCCATGTCGACCTGCGCTGCCATGACATCCGTGACCACGCCGGCGATGTGCACCGCACCGTCGATGACTCCCCGTTCGGCGGCGGCGCGGGGATGCTCATGCGCCCCGAGCCGATCTTCGCCGCGGTCGAGGCAGCCGCTCCGCCGCGCCCGCTGATCCTTCTCGGACCGGGAGGGGAACCGTTCGACCAGGCGATGGCGAACGCGCTCGCCGCAGGTGACGGGTTCAGCCTGCTGTGCGGACGCTACGAGGGTGTCGACCACCGTGTGCGGGAACATCTCGTCGACCACGAGGTGTCGGTGGGTGACGTCGTTCTCGCCGGTGGGGAGGTGGCCGCATGCCTCGTGATCGAGGCAGTCACGCGACTCCTGCCCGGGGTGATGGGCAACAGCGAATCCCCGCTGACGGAGTCGTTCGCCTCCGGCGGACTCCTCGAGGAGCCCCAATGGACACGTCCGGCCGAGTTCCGCGGCTGGGAGGTGCCCGAGGTGCTGCGCAGCGGTGACCATGCCCGCATCGAGCGGTGGAGGCGCCTCCAGGCCCTCCGGCGCACCGTGCTGCGCCGTCCGGACCTCATCGAGGCCCGCGGTGGCCTGTCGGAGGCCGAAAAGACGGCGTTGGAAGGGGCCGACCCCGTCTCGTATCCTTCATTCTTCGCAGATGGCGGCCCGGAGGGGCGCTGAGCGCCCACATTCCCACCGCACCCGACAGCCGAGGCAATCCCATGAAGACCACCGACATCGTCGACAACCTGAACAAGCGCGACGACATCCCCCAGTTCGGCCCCGGCGACGAGGTGAAGGTGCACGTGCGGGTCGTCGAGTCCGGCAAGGAGCGCATCCAGGTGTTCCAGGGGAACATCACCGCGATCCAGGGCTCGGGCATCTCCGAGACCTACACGGTGCGCAAGGTCAGCTACGGCGTCGGTGTGGAGCGCACCTTCCCGGTGCACAGCCCGTCGGTGGCGAAGATCGAGGTGCTGAGGAAGGGCGACGTCCGTCGCGCCAAGCTCTACTACCTCCGTGATCGCGTCGGCAAGGCCGCCAAGGTGCGCGAGAAGCGCGAGTCGTAGGAACCTGCCGGCCCCGCGGCCGGTGTGCCCATGAACTCCGACGATCTCGAGAACTACGAGGCGGACCGCGAGTACAGACTCGCCCAGGAGTACCAGGACGTCGTAGGCATGTTCCGGTACGCCGTGGAGACCGAACGCCGGTTCTACCTGGCCAACGACGTGAAGGTCACCGTCACCGGTGACAGCGCGCGGCCCCTCATTGAGGTGGTGATGACAGACGCATGGGTGTGGGACATGTACCGGAAGACCCGGTTCATCCCGCGGGTGCGGGTGCTCAGTTTCAAGGACGTGAACGTGGAGGAACTCCCCGACGACACGCTCCTCGACACGGGCGAGATCGAACGGCGCGCATAGCGCGCGCCCGCTGGGCGGAGGACCTAGTCGCGCGCTGGTACGTGCGGCAGGGGTTCGTCATCCTCGCGCGCAACTGGACGATGCGCGGCGGCGAGCTCGACGTGGTGGCCCGCCGGGGGAGCCTGGTGGTGGTGTGCGAGGTGAAGTCCCGCGCAGACGATTCGTTCGGCTCGCCGTGGGAGGCGTTCACCCCGCTGAAACAGCAACGTGTGCGGCGCGCGGGCGCGGCGTTCCTCCGCGCGCACTCCATCTCGGGTGTGCGCGTGCGCTACGACGCCGCAGCGGTCACGGGAACCTCGCTCGAGGTGCGCGAGGACGCGTTCTAGCGCCTGCTGCGTCGCTGCCAGCAGCCGCGGTGCCAGTGGCGGCGCAGGTCGGGCGCGTCGCGGGGAACGGTGACCACGTGACCGATGCCCGGTGTGATGTCGCGGTTGCAGCCGGGGCAGACATAGGTCTTCACGGCCTGGTACGGCTGGACGGTGCGCACCTCGATCTCGCCGTAGAGGGTGCCGTCCCAGATGTCGCCCGGCATCGTCAGCCCAGGAAGCCCCATGCGACAAGCGCCGCAGCCGCGACGATCGCCGCGGCGACGAACACGATGTCAGTGCGTCGCCGCACCCTGCGTCTCGTCGGGTCGAATCCCACGCGACCAACCTACGGCCGCGGCGGTGACTAGCGTTCCAGCGGTGCGCGGCAGGTTGTGGGGGACGTTCGGTGCACTCGTTCTCGTCGCCTCGCTCGGGGCCGGCACCCCGACGGTGACCGCGGAGACCACCGTGCCGGTGTCCACCACGGTTCCCGGCTCGACCGATGGTTCCGGCACCACCAGCACGTCGTCCACCAGCACCTCCACCACGACAAGCTCCACCACCACAACGTTGCCGAGCGCCGTGACAACCGTGCCAGAGGGGTGCAGCCTGCCGCCCACGGCCCAGGCCGTGTTCACCGGCACGGTGGGCACGCTCGACCCGGTGACGGCCACGTTCACCGTGGCCGGGGTGCGCGCGGGGTCGCTCGAGGGCTATGCGAGCGAGGGCAGCGTGCAGGTGCGATACGGCGCCGACGTGAAGTTCCTCGAGGTGGGCACCGCGTACATCGTGGGTGTCGCTCTCGACCCGGTGACCCAGCAGCTGTCCTCCACCGTGCGTGACTCCGCGGATCTCTTCGGCGGCAACGAGGTGGTGGGCGGCGGTGCCGACTGCCCCGAGTTCGAGGCCGTGGCCCGCACCCTCAACATGGACGGCACGTCGATCGAGTCGGGCGTGTTCTCGAACTTCCTCGGTGACCCGCTGCGGCTGCTCGCCGCGCTCGTGCTCCCGTTCGTGCTGGTTCTCGTGGCGCTGCTCGCGGCGGTGTGGGTGCGGCGCGGACTGCGGCGCTGACCCGCTGCCGGCGGAGGCTCAGGCGGTGAACGCCGCGTTGGCGCGGGCGCGAAGGTCGTCCACTGCGTGCTTCAGGCCCTCGGGGTCGCGGTACAGCGCGCTGCCGGCGATGAGAACGTTCGCGCCGGCCGCCGCCGCACCGGCGATGGTGGACGGACCGATGCCGCCGTCGACCTCGACGTTCACGGTGTCGCCGAGGCCGCGACGCATGACCATGTCGCGCACCTCGCGGATCTTCGGTTCCATCGTGGAGATGTAGGCCTGGCCACCGAAGCCGGGGTTCACCGTCATCACCAGCACCATGTCGACGAGGTCGAGCACGTGCTCCACGGTGGACGCCGGGGTGTGCGGGTTCAGTGCCACCGCGGCCGCGGCACCGAGCGAGCGGATGTTCTCGCACGTGCGGTGCAGATGCGTGCACGCCTCAGCGTGCACGATGAGCCTGCTGCAGCCGGCCTCCACGTAGCGCGCGGCCATCACATCGGGCGTGTGCACCATCAGGTGAGCCTCGAAGGGGAGAGACGTGTGCTTCCGGGCGGCGGCGATGACATCGGGGCCGAAGGTGAGGTTCGGCACGAACTGGCCGTCCATCACGTCCCACTGGATGAGGTCGACGCCGGCGTCCTCGAGGGCACGCACCTCGTCGCCGAGCCGGGCGAAGTCGGCCGGCAGGACCGACGGGACGATCTGCACCGGAAGGGTCACGCACACACCATACCGAACCGCACGGTGCGGCCTCCCGTACGCTGGCACGGTGAACGCACCGCACGTGGTCTCCGTCGAGAAGCTCGTCGCGGGCGGCGACGGACTCGTCCGCATGGACGACGGCCGCGTGGTGTTCGTGCCCGGCGTGGTCGCCGGCGAGAAGGTGGAGATCGACCTGGTGTCGACCACCAACGATTTCGGTCGTGGCCGCCTGCTGCGCGTGGTGGAGGCATCCCCCGACCGTCGCGAGCCTCCGTGCCCCCACGTGGCCGACGGCTGCGGCGGGTGCGACTGGCAGCACATCGAGCCGGCTGCGCAGCACGGTGCCAAGGTGGCGCTGGTGACCGAGGCGTTCGCCCGCACCGCGCGCATGCAGATCGAGCCCAGGCTGCGCGTGCTCGATGCCTCGGCGCGGCGCTCCACCGTGCGCATGGTGGCCGACCACAACGGTGTTCTCGGGTTCCGCGAGGGCGAGTCGAACGAGACGGTCCGCGTCGCGTCGTGCATGGTGGCCGAGCAGATGGTGAACGACATCATCGCCGCACCCCTGCTGGAGGGTGCCGGCGAGGTCACCATCCGCGTGTCGCCGCGCACCGGTGAGCGCGGCGTGTGGTGCCACGAGGGTCAGATGGTGCGCGGACTCGATGAGTCCATCGCGCGCGGCGCGCGGGGTGTGGTGCACATGGAGGCCGCCGGCCACCGTTACCGGGTGTCGATGGGGTCGTTCTTCCAGTCATCCGAGGCCGCCGCCGACCTGCTGGTCGACGTGGTGACGAGACGCCTGAACGGGCTGGAGCTGCCGCAGGGCGGCCTGCTCGTGGATGCATACGGGGGAGTGGGTCTGTTCTCTCGCGCGCTGTCATCGCGCTTCGACGAGATCGTGCTGGTGGAGTCCAACCAGCAGGCCTGCCGTGATGCCATCACGAACCTCGATGACTGTGCCGCGGTGATTGACCAGTCGAACATGGAGCACTGGAACCCGTGCCGCGCCGACGTGGTGGTGGCCGACCCCGCCCGTCAGGGACTCGGCAAGGGCGGTGTGGCCGCCATCGTGGACACCGAGGCACCCACGGTGGTGCTGGTGAGCTGCGACCCGGTGGCCGGCGCGCGCGACGTGCGCATGCTGGTGGATGCCGGCTACGGGCTCGGTGATGTGGAGGTGCTCGACATCTTCCCCGAGACCCACCACGTGGAAGTGGTGAGCGTGCTCACACGCGAGCCCGACTGAGCAGCCACGCCACGGGTCAGTCATCCTCGCGGAGTCTCTTCCAGGACCTTTCAATGGCCCCCCACTCGCATTCACATCTCGACAGTGCGATACCGCAACTGTCACAACTCTCGGGTTCGGCGAACTCATCGAAGAAGTCGTAGTCATCGCTCACACGCGTTCTCCCTTGATTTCTTCTGGGGCATCTGGAACTGAGAGGGAGAGTAACGACATTTCGCGTCGTGCCGAGCGCGGTCGCTTGAGCACGGTTGCTTACGGTGGTGCGCCCTCTGGGGATCGAACCCAGGACCTGCGGATTAAGAGTCCGTTGCTCTACCAGCTGAGCTAAAGGCGCGTATGTCGGTTGCTCATCATAGGGCGCAGGGGTTGCGACCGGAGAGTGCACTGTCGGTGTCGCGGGCACCGGGATCACCCGGCAC
>JBMUAQ010000018.1:0-25602 GCA_049454855.1 Ilumatobacteraceae bacterium | reverse complement strand
CTCGAACGCACCGGCGGCCCCGACTGTGGTGACCGGACCCTCGATGCGGTCGACGCGGAAGTTGCGCTCGGCCCCGCGTGTCTCGTCGTTGCCCACCACGTACCACATGCCGCCGTGGTTGGCGATGCCGTACGGACGCACCGTGCGCGAGAGGCCGTGGTACGAGAAGCCGACCCTGCTGCGCGAACGCACCGCAGCCCACAGTGTCTCGAGTTCCGGCGATGCATCCGCGAAACGGGCCACGGCGGGGGACGACGCATCGCCCACGGCGCCACCGAGCCACTGGATGGCGCTCTTCAACCACGGCTGGTCGATCTGCACGAGGGCCGCGGCGGCCTGGAGCGCATCCATCTCCTCGTCGGTGAGCCCGTAGTTCGCGGGTGCGTACTCGCTCTTGTCGATCATGTAGGCGCCGACCCCGGCGTCCTCGCCACCGAGCCACGACGTGATGATCGGCACGCCGATGTCGAGCAGCGCACGCTTGTCGCGGTTGAACGCCTCGCGGCGTCCCTTGTCCTTCGCCGGGTAGCGGAACCGAGGGTCGAGCTCGTCGAGCCGGTCGGCGATCTGCTCGATGCTCAACGGGATCTCCGTGTGGCTGAGCAGCGCCACGAGGTTCAGCATGCGCACGGTGTTGTCGTACGAACTGCTCGCCCCCCGCGCCATGGCGCGACATGATAGGGGCAAACATTTGTTCGCCCAACTTCCCCCCGGGCCGCGTGCTGCGACCTGCTCAGTCCCCCCTGAACCAGCGGATCGCGGCCCTCGTGGCGGGCGTTCCGGGCCCTTCCGGTCCGCCGCGCAGTTCGGCGAGCAGGTCACCCGCCATCTCCTTGCCGAGTTCCACCCCCCACTGGTCGAAGCTGTCGATCCCCCACAACCAGCCCTGCACGGCGGTCGAGTGCTCGTGCATCGCGACGTACGCACCCAGTGCCTCAGGGGAGAGCTCATCCATCAACACCGTGGTGCTCGGACGGTTGCCGGGGAAGTCGCGGTGCGGCTCCGTCCCGCTGCGACGGCCGACCGCGAGCGCCGCGGACTGGGCGAACATGTTCGCGAGCAGCATCTCGTGCGCCTCCGCGTCGCCGCCGACTGGCCGGCGGACCCCCACGAACTCCACCGGCACGATGCGCGTGCCCTGGTGCAGCAACTGGAAGAACGAGTGCTGTGCGTCGGTCCCGGGCGCGCCCCACAGCACTGCACTCGTTGGCACGGTGACATCGTGTCCGTACTCGGTGACCGACTTCCCGTTGCTCTCCATCACGAGCTGCTGGAGATACGCGGGGAGAAGATGGAGATCGCTCGCATACGGCACGACCGCCGACGAGTGGCGTCCGTGCACCACGGCGTTCGCCCACGCGACCAGACCGTGGATGACCGGCAGGTTCGTGGCGAGCGGAGCCGAGGCGAAGTGCGCGTCCATGGCCGCCATGCCCGAGAGAAAGGCCCGGAACGCGTCCGGGCCCGCGCTCACCATCACGGGGAAGCCGATGGTGCTCGACACCGAGAAGCGTCCGCCCACCCAGTCCCAGAACCGGAGGCAACGTGCAGCCGGCACCCCCCAATCGACTGCCCGTTCGGGGTGCGCGGTGACCGCCACGAACGCGTCGGCCCAGCCGTCACCGAGTGAAGCGCGGCTCCAGTCGCGGGCCCGCGCCGCGTTGTGCATGGTCTCCTGGGTGGTGAACGTCTTCGAGGACACCACGAACACGGTCGTTGCCGGATCGAGCCCCTCGAGGGCCGCGTCGAGTCCGGCGGGGTCGACGTTCGAGACGAAGCGGCACGCCGGCCCGTCGATGCGTGCCCGGAGTGCCGCACACACCATCGCGGGCCCGAGGTCGCTCCCGCCGATGCCGAGGTTCACGAGGGTCAGCGGACCCTTCCGGTCGCGCAGCGACAGGGCAAGACCGAACGCGCGGTCGAGTTCGGCGCGTGCCGCCGACGCCTCTGCCGTGGCGGACCCGGAGCGGAGCGCCGTGTGGAGCACCTGTCTCCCCTCGGTCACATTGACCGTCGCGCCGCCGAGCATCGCGTCGCGCCTGGCCTGCACGCCCCGGTCCGCCGCGAACGCGAGGAGCATCCCGAGGTGCGGCTCGTCGATGTGCTGGTGCGAGAAGTCCACACGCAGCGGACCGACCCCGAACACGAATCTCTCCGCACGGGAGGCGTCGCGGGCGAACGCATCGGCGATCGTGCCGACCCGTGCCGCGGACTCCTCGAGTTCCACGACCCATTCGTGCGTTTCCACCCCGCCGACGCTACTTGTGTCGTGCCGCGACGGTTCGCCACACGTGTCCCCTGTGGCCCTGGTGCCCCGCACGGTGCCCGCACGGCGGGCGCCTGTACCGTTTCCCCATGGACCACGCCCCCCTTCCGTGGTGGCGCAGCAAGTTGAACGTGACGCTCACCGCCATCCTGCTCGTGCTCACAGGCTTCGTGCTCGGCACGGTGATCCCACGGGGCGACGACCCCACGGTGCACAACGCGGTGGATGTCGGGTTCCTTCAGGACATGCGCATCCACCACGAACAGGCCGTGACGATGTCGGTGACGTACCGCAGCCTCGCGTCCACGGGGACCGACCTCGACAACCTGCTGCAGACGATCGCACTCGAGATCCAGACCCACCAGTCCACGGAGGCCGGCCGCATGGTGCAGCTGCTGCGCCTGTTCGGTGCGGCCGAGACGAACGAGTCGACGCAGGTCATGGGCTGGATGGGCCACCCCATGCCGCTCGAGAGGATGCCGGGCCTTGCGAGCGACGCCGAGCTCGACGCCCTCTACCGGGCGCGCGGTGCGGAGGCCGACCGTCTCTTTGCCACGCTGATGATTGCCCACCACGAGGGCGGCATCGACATGGCCGGGCATGCAGCCGAGCACGGGCGCAACAAGGAGGTCCGCGACCTCGCGCGCGCGATGGTGGCGGCGCAGTCCGGCGAGATCGCCGAGCTGCGGCGGGCTCTCGCCGGCTGAATCAGCCCCCCGCGACCGTGGTGCCGGTCGTCGGCACGGTCGTCGATGCCGGCAGCGTCGTCCTCGGCGGGACGGTTGTTCCCGGCACGGTGGTGCGCGGGACCACCGACGTCGAGGACGACGAGGTCGTGGTGGTGTAGTTGGGGTCGTCCTTGTCCCACGGGGGCGGCTGCGATCCGTACTCCTCCGGCTCCTTGATGCCGTCGAATATGTACACACGGTCGTTGTACTTCACGAGTGCCGGGAAGTACTCGGAGACGAAGATCGGGATGCGCACGCACCCGTGCGATGCGGGACGGGCGGGAACCTGCATCGCACCGTGAATCGCGATCCCGAAGTTGAAGTACACGGGGTTCCACATCGTGCCGAGCTTGCTCTCGCGCTTGCCGTACTTGCGGTTGTAGAAGCGGTAGATGCCGGGGGGCGTCACTGCCTGTCCGCAGATGCCCTTCTTGATCGGCTCCTTCCCGTCGTTGCCCTCCTCGCCCGGGTCGATCGTGACCTCCTCGCACCATTCCTCGCCGGTCCCCGACGAGATGTGCGTGACGAGCAGCAGCTCGCGTCCGCGCCACACCGTCATGTGCTGGCTCTTCAGGAAGATCTCGACGTGCTGGGGGGTGCCGGGCTGGCGCTTCGGCTCGAGCACCACGTCGCCCCTCATCAGGTCCCACGTGGCTGGCGTGACGAAGTCCACCATGGTGTCGGTCGAGCGGCCCATCACCGCGCCCTGGAACGCCCACACCGCCATGATGGTGTCGCCGCCGTAGACGCCGTCGATGTAGCCGGGGTCGAAGTGGAGGTCCTTCAGGCGCTGCTGGATGCGGCGCACGTCCTCCCCGCGGGCACCGCGGCGCACCGTGCGTGTCTGCGCAAAGCATGTGAGAGGCTGCGTCGGTGTGCCGCACGCACCGGCCGCCACCGTCGAGGTGGTGGTTGTCGCCGGCACCGTCGAGCCCGGTCCCCGCTGCCACACCACGGCCCCGACGACGGTGGCGCACAGAACGCCTGCGACCATGGTGCTGCGCCAGCGCACCCACCACGGGAGCGGCTCGCCGAAAGCATCCGCGTCGTCGGCGGGCGGTCCGTCGGGAGGGATGGTCACGGGAACCGAAGGCTACCGACGGCCCGGGTGGACGTCCCGTCGGGTCAGGCCGGGCGGGCCGGCGAGATCCTGCGGATCTCGCGGCGCAGGACACGGGCCTCGTTCAGGATCTTGAGGATGACCCGGGGGGAACTGAGGGTCGACACCCCCCTCGTCCGCGGGAAGTAGTCGACCCCGAACTGGATGACGGTGTAGCCGTGGCGCATCGCGCGCACCACGAGCTCGGCATCGATGAACGACCCCTCGCTCTTCAGGTCGACCCGCTCGAAGATGCGGGTGCGGCACAGCTTGAACGCGAAGTTGATGTCGCGCATCCGCACGCCGAACATCACCCTCACCATCAGGTTGTAGAGCGTCGAGTACACCGTGCGCACCATGCCCTCGCCCGTGCGGTCGAACCTGTACGCACTCACCACGTCGGCCTCGTAGTAGCGCAGCAGACGGATTGCCTTGTGCACGTCGTGCATGTCGAACGGGAGGTCGGCATCCGTGTAGAGGACGAGGTCGCCCGTGGCCGCCTCGAATCCGGACTTCATCGACCCGCCGAGCTTCCTGTTGACCGGGTGGTGCACCACCCTCACCCGCGGGTCGGACGCGGAGAGCTCGTCGGCCATCGCGCCGGTCCGGTCAGTGGACGCGTCGTTCACGATGATGATCTCGTAGTCGGCGATCTCGCCCCCTGCCACGAGGTCATCGCACTCCTCACGGGCGGCCTCGACCGCACGTGCGATGTAATCCTGTTCGTTCCACATCGGGAAGAACACGGACAGCTTGCTGAAGCGGGAGCGGTCCATGGGAGAGGCAGGCTAACGGTCGGCACGCACGGACGGCCCCGCAGCGTCTACCGTCAGGACATGCATCGCACCAGCCGGCCGCTCACCCGGGGCTGGCGCTCGGTCCTCATCGTCACGTGGCTCCTCGCGTTCGCGGGCACCCTCGCCGTCGCGGTCTCGAGCCGGACGGTCGGCCGCCCCGTGTGGTGGCTGGGGCCAGTCTCCGACCCTGCGCCGGCGGTTGCCATCCTTGTGCCCGTCGCCATCGTGTTCGCGCCGCTGCTTGCCGCATTCCGCTCCTGGCACCGGGCACCCGCTCTCTCCGTGGTGTGTTCGTTGCTGTTGGTCGCGAACGGCATCCCTGATGCCGCCGACCGGCTCTCGGTGGCGATCGCCATGTGGGCCGTGGGGGGCGCCGTTCTCGTCACAAACATCGGGGTGTCGGTCGGCAGACGCCAGTACCGTTGAGCGGCATGTCGAAGGTCCTCACCTCGCTCCCGTCCGGCGAACGCGTCGGCATCGCCTTCTCGGGCGGTCTCGACACATCCGCCGCCGTGGCATGGATGCGCGAGAAAGGTGCGGTGCCGTGCTGCTACACAGCCGACCTCGGGCAACCGGACGAACCCGACCTGCCCGGCGTGCCCGGCCGTGCCCGCGAGTACGGCGCGGAGATCGCTCGGCTCGTCGACTGCCGTGAGGAACTGGTGAACGAGGGGCTCCTGGCGCTCCAGTGCGGGGCGTTCCACATCTCGACTGCGGGCAAGACCTACTTCAACACCACTCCCCTCGGCCGCGCCGTCACCGGTACGTTGCTGGTGCGCGCCATGCACGAGGACTCCGTCGACATCTGGGGTGACGGCAGCACGTACAAGGGAAACGACATCGAGCGCTTCTACCGCTACGGCCTGATGGTGAACCCGCAGCTGCGCATCTACAAGCCGTGGCTCGACCCAACGTTCGTGTCCGAGCTCGGCGGCCGCTCCGAGATGAGCGAGTTCCTCACGACCCGCGGGCTCCCCTACCGCGCGAGCAAGGAGAAGGCCTACAGCACCGACGCGAACATCTGGGGAGCCACCCACGAGGCGAAGCTGCTCGAGGAGCTCTCGAACGGCATGGAGATCGTGGAGCCGATCATGGGCGTCGCCCACTGGCGCGACGACGTTGCCGTGGCACCCGAGGACGTCACCGTGGCGTTCCACGAGGGAATGCCGGTGTCGATCAACGGACGCGAGTTCCAATCGCGCGTGGACCTCGTTAACGAGGCCAACACCATCGGCGGACGCCACGGGCTCGGTATGAGCGACCAGATCGAGAACCGCATCATCGAGGCAAAGAGCCGGGGCATCTACGAGGCCCCGGGGCTCGCGCTGCTGCACATCGCCTACGAGAGGCTGGTGAGCGGCATCCACAACGAGGCCACCATCGAGAACTACCGCACCATGGGACGCAGGCTCGGCCGCCTCCTCTACGAGGGGCGCTGGTTCGACCCGCAGAGCCTCATGCTGCGCGAGCCCCTCATGCGCTGGGTGGGGAGCGCGGTCACCGGTTCGGTCACGCTGCGACTGCGCCGCGGCGACGACTGGAGCATCCTCGACACCGACAGCCCGAACCTCACGTACGCACCCGAGCGTCTCAGCATGGAGAAGGTGGAGGACGCCGCGTTCGGACCGCTCGACCGCATCGGCCAGCTCACCATGCGCAACCTCGACATCGACGACAGCAGGACGAAGCTGGACGTCTACCGGTCGGCGGGCACCCTCACCGGGTCCAACCTGCTGGCCATCGAGGACAACCTCTGACACAGCCCGGCCACGAGCGCCGCACGGTCCGCCATTCTCGACAGCACCACATGCTCGTCGGCACCGTGCGCCCCGCCGCCCACCGCACCGAGTCCGTCGAGGGTGGGGACACCGATGGCGGCCGTGAAGTTCCCGTCGCTGCCACCGCCCACGGTGACACCGTGTGCCTCGGGCAGGCCTGCTTCCTCGCTGACCTCGCGTGCGATGGCCAGGAGGGCCGCGGCGGCTGATTCGTGCATCGGAGGCCGGCCGATGCCCCCTAGCACCTCCACCCGCGCGCCGGGAACCGTGGTGCGAAGTGCCGCCATCGCGGTCTCCACCCGTTCCTTCTCCCCGGGCACTGCCACGCGGACGTCGACGAAGCAGGAAGCCGATTCCGGCACCACGTTGTCGGCAGTGCCGGCAGCGGCCACCGTGGGCGTGACCGTGGTGGCCTTCGACGGGTCGGCGATCGCGACGATCTGCGGGATGAGATGAGCCAGCTCCACCAGTGAGTTGATGCCCTTCTCGGGCTCGAGGCCCGCGTGCGAGGCGCGTCCGTGCACCCTCACCTCGAAGGTTCCCGTGCCCTTGCGGCCGGTCTTCAGCGCACCACCGTCGGCACTCGGCTCAATCACGAGCACCGCCCCGCAGGCGCGTGCCCGCTCCTCGATGAGCGCGCGCGACTCGCGCGAGCCGATCTCCTCGTCGGCCGACAGGAGGATCTCCACGTGCGACCGGTCGTCGAGCGCGGCGACGGCGTGCAGCACCTGGACAATGCCGGCCTTCATGTCGAACACCCCCGGACCTGTGGCGGTGTCGCCGTTCACCGTGAACGGTCTCTGGGCCAGGGTGCCGGCCGGGTGCACGGTGTCGTGGTGACCGAGGATGAGCACGCGCGGTTCGCCGCCGCCCTTCCAGTGCACGTGCGGCCCGACGGGGGACGCGACAAGTTCGGGTGCGTGGTCGAGCAGGCGCACCATGAGGCCCGACAGGAGACGCGCATGCACGGTGAGCCGGTCGATGTCGCGCGAGGGTGACTCCGCACCCACCAGGGAGGCGAGGTCTGCCGTCATCGCCTGGGTGTCGAACGTCGATGCATCAACCATCACAGGAATCGTGCCATGCCGGGGCCGGCGCCGCACGCCCCAATCCACACGGTGTCCCGACTGCCGTCAGCGTTCGAAGAGGGTCTCGACCACGGTGCCCGCCGCCGAGAGCACGTTCTCCAGGGGCTCGACGCCGAGCCCGGGGCCGGCGGGCACACGCAGGCAGCCGTTCTCCAGTTCGAACGGTTCGGTCACGTCGGACACGAAGTAGCGGGAGCTGGCCGAGAGGTCGGCCGTCATGGTGCATGCGGGATGGGTGGCGAGCGCGAGACACCCGGCGCGGCCGATGCCGGACTCCAGCATCCCCCCCACCCAGGCGTCGATGCCGTTCTCGGCGCACAGCCGCAGGATCGAAGTGGCCGCATGGAAGCCACCCACGCGGGACGGCTTCACGTTCATCACCGAACATGCAGCACCTGCGATGGCGTTCATCGCGTCCACGATCCCGCCCACCGACTCATCCAGGCACACGGGCGTCGAGATCGCGCGTGACAGGGCCGCGTGCGACTGCAGGTCCGCCGCGGGGAACGGCTGCTCCACGAGGCCGATCCCGAACCCGTCGAGGAAGGCGAGGTGCCCGACATCACCCGCGCCGTACGCACCGTTCGCGTCGACGTGGATGTCGACGTCTGCGGGAAGTGCCGCACGTACGGCGGCCACCACGTCGCGGTCACGTCCCGGGGCGATCTTCAGCTTGATCCGCGGGTAGCCCTCGTCGGCGCGCTGCACGGCCTCGGCCACGGTGGCCTCGACGGTCGCCCGACAGGGGGATTCCGCGCTGGCGCGCATCGATGTCGGCGAGCGCAGACGACACGGCATGGTCTGCCATGGGCATGGACGGTTGGTCGTCGTCCCAGTCGTCATCGTCGCGGTCGTCGTCCTCGCCCACGAGCGAGGGCACGAGAACCCCGCGCATGTGCGCCACGGACAGTTCCTGCGTCTCGCCCGTGTAGAAGGAACCGCCCGGCGCCACGTTCTCGCCCCAGCCCACCGTGCCGTCATCGGCGGTGATCTCCACCAGCACCGCGGTGCGGGTGAGATGGTCGCCCTGTGCGGTGCGCAGGGGTGCGACGAGGGTCAGCGGCACATGGAAGAGCCGGACCCTGTCGATGCGCATGGGCGAAGGCTATGGGATTGGCTGTCGACGCCCACGGGCGGTCCCGGCCGCTTCCGGCCCGGACCGCTCACGTGAGTGCGGGACCTATGCCAGGTCGAAGCGGTCGAGCTCCATCACCTTGGTCCAGGCTGCGGCGAAGTCGCGGACGAACTTGTCCTTGGCGTCGTCGCACCCGTACACCTCGGCCAGTGCCCGGAGCTGCGAGTTGGAGCCGAAGATGAGGTCGGCGCGGCTCGCCGTCCACTTCACGGCACCCGACTTGCGGTCGCGGCCCTCGAACGTCTCCTCCGACTTGTCGGTGGGCGTCCACTGCACCGACATGTCGGTGAGGTTCACGAAGAAGTCGTTGCTGAGCACACCGGGCTTCGCGGTGAGGACACCCGTCTTCGAGTTGCCGTGCGTCGCACCGAGCGCCCGCATGCCGCCCACGAGGACGGTCATCTCGGGGGCCGACAGCGTGAGCAGGGTGGCCCTCTCCACGAGCAGCTGCTCGGTGGTGGCGAGGTGACCCGGCTTCAGGAAGTTGCGGAACCCGTCGAACGTGGGCTCGAGCACCGCGAACGACTCGGCGTCGGTCTGCTCGGCGGTTGCGTCGGTGCGACCGGGCGTGAACCCGACCTCCACGCTCACGCCGGCATCCTTCGCCGCCTTCTCCACGGCAGCCGTGCCCGCGAGCACGACCAGGTCGGCCAGCGAGATCTTCGTTGCACCCTTGGCGTTGAACTCCTTCTGGATTCCCTCGAGGGTGCCGAGCACCTTCGCGAGCTCCGCGGGCTCGTTGGCCTCCCAGTCCTTCTGCGGGGCGAGACGGATGCGTGCACCGTTGGCGCCGCCCCGCTTGTCGGTGCCGCGGAAGGTGGACGCCGAGGCCCACGCGGTCTTCACGAGCTGCTGCACGGTGAGACCCGACGCCAGCACCTGGGCCTTCAGGCCCGCGATGTCAGCGGCGCTCACCAGCGGGTGGTCGACGGCCGGGACAGGATCCTGCCAGATCAGGTTCTCGGCGGGCACGAGCTTGCCGAGGTACCTGGCCTTCGGGCCCATGTCGCGGTGGGTCAGCTTGAACCACGCACGCGCGAACGCATCGGCGAACTCGGCGGGGTTCTCGCGGAAACGCTTCGAGATCTTCGCGTACTCCGGGTCGAACTTCAGCGCGAGGTCCGCGGTGGTCATGATCGGTGCGTGTGAGCGCGACTTGTCGTGTGCGTCGGGCACGGTGCCGGCGAGGGCGCCACCCTTCGGGATCCACTGCTGGGCACCTGCGGGGCTCTTCGTGAGCTCCCACTCGTTGTCGAGCAGGATCTCGAAGTAGTCGTTGTCCCACGCGATCGGGTTGCGCGTCCACGCACCCTCGATGCCGCTCGTGATGGTTGCCACGCCGTGGCCCTCACCCATCGAGTTGCGCCAGCCGAAGCCCAACTCCTGGATGGGTGCGGCCTCCGGCTCGGGGCCGACGTGCTTGCCCGGGTCGCCGGCGCCGTGTGCCTTGCCGAAGGTGTGGCCACCGGCCACGAGCGCCACGGTCTCGGCGTCGTTCATCGCCATCCGGCCGAAGGTGTCACGGATGTCGCGCGCCGAGGCGATGGGGTCGGGGTTCCCGTTCGGTCCCTCGGGGTTCACGTAGATGAGGCCCATCTGCACTGCTGCCAGCGGGTTCTCCAGCTCGCGGTCACCCGAGTAGCGGTTGTCGGCGAGCCAGGTGTTCTCCGAGCCCCAGTAGGTGTCGTCCGGCTCGAACACGTCGGCACGACCGCCGCCGAAGCCGAACGTCTTGAAGCCCATCGAGTCGAGGGCGACGTTGCCCGCGAGCACGAAGAGGTCGGCCCAGGAGATCTGCTTGCCGTACTTCTTCTTCACCGGCCACAGGAGACGGCGCGCCTTGTCGAGGTTGCCGTTGTCGGGCCAGCTGTTCTGCGGGGCGAAGCGGTGCATGCCCTCCCCCGCGCCACCACGGCCGTCCTGGATGCGGTAGGTACCAGCGGCGTGCCACGCCATGCGGATGAAGAACGGGCCGTAGTGGCCGTAGTCCGCCGGCCACCAGTCCTGCGAGTCGGTCATCAGCGCGGTGAGGTCCTTCACCACTGCGTCGAGGTTCAGCTTCTTGAACTCCTCGGCGTAGTCGTAGTCGTCGTCCATCGGGTCGCCGACTGCGGGGTTGTTGTGCAGAACCTTGAGGTTCAGCTGGTTCGGCCACCAGTCGATGTTCCCGGTGCCGACTGCCGGTGCGGTCATTGCGCCCGTCACCGGGCACTTGCTCACATCAGTCATGTTGTTGTCTCCTTGTGTGTGGGGTTTGTTCTTGTGGGTTGGTCAGTGGTTGTGTGCCGCGGTTGCCCGTGACGTCTGGTCAGTGACCGCTGCGCCGGCCTGCCCCTGGCAGTCCGGGCAACGGCCCCAATATGCGACTTCTGCCTCGTCGATCAGGAAGTCCATGTCGTCGGCCGCGGTGAGACACGGCGTGTAGCCGACGGCGCAGTCGACGTCGACCACCTTCGCGCAACCGCGGCAGATGAGGTGGTGGTGGTTGTCGTTCACTCTGTCCTCAAAGAGGGCGGGTGACCCAATCGGTTGGATGCGCCGGATCAGCCCCTTCTCTGTGAGCAGCGTGAGCGTGTCGTACACGGCCTGTCGCGAGATCGCCCCGATCTGGGCCCGGGCCTCCTCGAGCGCCCTGTCGGCGGTGATGTGGGGGTGGCCGGACACCACGTTCAGCACGGCAAGTCGCTGGGCGGTCACGTTCACGCCGTGGCGGCGGAGCAGGTCTTCGGCAGGGGCAGCCATCGGACCCGAAGGATAACGACTGAATCTGTACTGAGTCCAGTTTCGTTCATGTGACGAAAGTCCCGAACATGAGGATGGGCGGATGAACGGTTGCGCCGGGTGCCCGGGGTGGGGATCGAACCCACAAGGTGTCGCCACCCGGGGGGTTTAAGCCCCCTGCGTCTGCCAGTTCCGCCACCCGGGCAGGGTGCGCAGCGTCAGGCTACGCGCGGCTCGGGGATCACACGGCCCCGACCGGCAGTGTTCGTCCGGCCTGCGTCGGTCGCCTGGATCGTGAACTGCAGCATCGAACGCCACAGCAGTGTGCGCACACGGTCGGCCTCCGGGGGCTCGAGCCGGTTCACCACGATGACTCCCTCGATCATGTCGCCGATGACTGCGGTGAGGGGGCGGTCTGCGATGCGCACGGCCACCACTCCCCCCGTGCCGCCACGGCCGCGACGCACGGTTCGGTCGAGGCCCACGATGCGCGGCGGCGAACGGAAGCCGGGGGCAGCAAGACCCATTTCGTTGGCCCGCTCGGCGAGGACAAGGGCTGCCGAGGTGAAGGTTGTGGTGCCCGCTGTCCGCATGCAGGCATGGTGCCAGGAGGGTGTGTCGCGACGAACCCTGCTCCTATGGTGGCCGCATGGCCGGTGACGACACGGGAGAGAACCTGAACCCCGTGCAGCACGAGGTGCTCGCCGCTCTGCGCGTTCCCGACGACTGGTCCCCTCTCGAGGGTGCGGTTGTTGCGCGCACCGAACAACTGCTGGTCGACGAACTCGGCCCGGTCAGCGAACGGTTCACGAAGGACGACCCGTTGTGGATCGGCAAGCATGCTCTCGCCACCGTCCACGGGTGCGAGCTTCACTTCCTCGAACAGGCAAAGGAGCCCTTCGCATGGAACGTGAACACCGTGCGCGGCACCATCGTGCACAAGGCGGTCGAACTGCTCCTCAACTGGCGCGGGCCCGTCACGCCGGCCGATCTCGTCGACGAGGCCATCGACGCCATCACCCAGAACCCGCGCGAGAGGGCAAGCGACTTTCTCGACCAGATGCCGGGGGCCGACATGGCGCAGCTGCGCGGAGCGGTCCTGGGTGCGGTCACCAACTTCGTCGACACCTTCCCGCCGCTGAAGCGGCAGTGGCGACCGCTCGTCGAGTACCCCGCGTATTACTCGCTCTTCGCGGATTCGGTGGTGTTCAGCGCCCGCATGGACCTCGTCATCGGCGCACCGGGCCGTCGTGTGATCGTCGACCTCAAGACCGGTCGCCTCACGCCCACGCACCGCGATGACCTGCGTTTCTACGCACTCGTGGAGACCCTGAAGTCGCGGCAGGCGCCGCGGTTGGTGGCCTCGTTCTCGCTTGATGCATCGCGTCTCGACGAGGAACCGGTCACCGAGGATGTGCTGGCGGCTGCGGTGCGGCGCACGGCGCGTGGTGCGGTGGCCATCGCCGAGCTTCGTGGCGGAGACCGTGAACCCGTGGTGCGGCCCGGCCCGCAGTGCAGGTGGTGCCCCGTCGCGGAGACATGCGACGAAGGGTCACGGCACCTGCACGCACTCGCGGGCGACGACGACCGGGCAGCCGTCTAGTCAGTCGCCGGAACGTGCGGGGTCATCACCGCGAACGGAACCCCGAGACCTGCCGCCGCGCGGACAGTGGCGATGCGCCGTCCCGGCTGCACCGCATTCTTCGGTGGCGACATCACATCGGGCCCGAGCCACGCCGCGAGTGCGTCGATGTCGGCGACACTCAGCACCATGCCCCACAGGCTCGCCCCCGGCCCGGTGACGTGCGGACCCGACACAATCTCGATGACGCAGTTCTCCAGCATGTGGAACCTCTGTGACACCCCGCGGCCTGCGTCCCTCACGCGCCGCAACCCGAGACCGAGCACCGCCTCGAACGCCGCGCTGGTGCGCTCGCCGTCATCGGTGTTCACCACGACATGATCGAGCCTGACGGCCACCGTGGGACCGATGGGCGACTCGCCTGCTGACAGACCCGATGACGACACGAGGTGCGTGGTGATTCCGTCGATGTCGACGGTCGCGTCGGTGTCTGCCTCGATCGTCCACGACGACAGGTCCGGCGCACCGCCGTTCACGACGAGCTCCACATCAGCGAGACGGGCGACACCGCCCGGGAAGGAAAGACCGATGTTCTCCCACGGCCGGCGCTCACCGTGTGCGGTGAGCCGGACCAGACGGGACACGGACAGGGAAGGGGTCAGCCCCGGCCCATGTTCGGGCGCTTGCCGTGGTTCGCCTTGGAGCGACGCATCCGTGCCTTGCGCTTCTTGGTCTTCTTCGACATAGGGACTGCAGGTTATCGGGTGGTCGCGTCCGGCCCACGGGGCGATCGGCCCTCAGGCCCGGCGCCAGCGCCGCTTGCCGTCCGCGTGCCGGCGACCCTTGGAGTCCTTGATGGAGCACACGTACCTGCGGCCCTTCAGGGTGGTTCTGCGTCCTGCAGTGGTGCACACACCGCCCGGAACGGCGCGCGCAGACGGGACCGGAACGGCGCGCGGGGCGGTGGATGTGGTGGCACCTGATGACCCGCGGTGTGCCGGCACGGTGGTTCCCGCCTTCGGCGGAACCGTGGTGGAGGGCCCCGGTGTGACGGTGGCTGCAGGCGGCACGGTGGTGGCCACGGAGGGACTCCGGCCCCAGGAATGGATGGTGACGGCGGCGCACTCCCCCTCGAAGCGCCTGCGGATGAAGCCGTGCTCGCTCACATCCATGGAGAGGCCCCAGTGGCTCTTCACCGCGACCCAGTTGGCGAGGTACTCGCACGCATAGGCGGTGCGCGTGGGCATCCACTGCGAGGGATCCTTGTCGGCTTTCGAACGGTTCGACGACGCAGACACCGCGATCAACGCGCGGGGGTCGGTGAGGTCGTTCGCGAATGCCTCCCGACGGGTGGAGGTCCATGCCCATGCGCCGGAGTCCCATGCCTCCTTCAGTGCAACCACATGGTCTATGTCGAACGTTGACGGGTCGGTGGTGGTGACACCGTCGTATGCCGACCACCAGTCGCCCTCCACCACCTTGCAGCCGTATGCGTCGACCTGTGCCTTCGAGGTGCTCTCGGCGATCAGCACCTCCTCGCGCGTGTCACAGGAGTCACCGTCGGCGTCGACCCAGTGCTTGAACAACGTACGCGAGTATCCGGTGGCGTATTCGTTCTCCACCGTGATGCCCGACAGCACGGACATCCCCGTGGGGTCGGTTGATGCAGCCGCATCGTGAGCCGTGACGAACGAGAGTGCGAGCGCGGGGATGACCATCGACACGGCATGCAACCGCTTGCGCTCCATGGAGACCTGTCTAGCGTCCTTCGCCGTGGCGCATCCAGCGATTGCCCCATGTCTCGAGTGCCTCGAGCACCGGATGGAGGTCGTGGCCCATCTCCGTGAGGCGGTACTCGTGACGGGCGGGACGCACGCTGTAGGGCACCCGCTCGAGCACACCGGCGTCGACGAGCGTGTTCAGCCTGTCGGTGAGGATGTTGCGCGCGATGCCGAGCCGCGACTGGATCGCGTCGAAGCGTGTCTCTCCGAGAAGGACGCAGTGAACGACCAGCGGCGTCCACCACTCACCGACAACATCAAGGGCCGCGGCGACCCCGTTGTCGATGTGCGCGAGACCCGTTCTCTTCACGGCTGCGAAGATTAGGAGGCGGGTGTGTCCGGTGCGCGCTGTCGGGTCAGTCTTGTGTTGCTACCGCAGGCGGTTCGGGGAGTTCCACGAAGATGCACTCACCGGGGCACACGTCGGCTGCCTCGACGACTGCCTGCATCCGGCGGGGCTCCACGTGGGCCATGGACCCCGCCCCTCCTGGGTCATTCAGCACCGTGCCGTTCTCGACCACGTACGCGATGCCGTCCTCGAGCAGGGTGAACACCTCGGGACAGTGGTCCATGCACAGGCCGTCGCCCGTGCAGAGGTCCTGGTCGATCCACACGCGCACGGTGGCGACGGTACCTGCGGGCACGACCGCTGCGCTCACCTAGCCTCCGTGATTGATGACTCCCGCTCCCCCCGGCCCTCCCGTCGCACCCCGCTCGCCCCACGTGTGGCACCGACTGACCGGCGACGAGACGGACGACTGGGCGTGGCTCGCCGACCGCAACGACCCGCGCACGGTGCCGTATCTCGAGGCGGAGAACTCGTGGTCCGAGGCCTGGTTCGCACCCCACGCCGCACTCACCGACGAACTGTTCGCCGAGATCAAGTCGCGCGTGAAGGAGGACGACGATTCCGTCCCCGTGCTGAGCGACGGCTGGTGGTACGGCTCGCACACCGAGACCGGGCGCGCATACGGGGTGCACACGCGCGGACCGTCGGCCGGTGCGGTCCGCACGACGGTGCTGCTTGACGAGAACGCCGAGGCCGAGGGCCACGGGTACTTCTCGGTGAACGTGTTCGACGTGTCGAATGACGGGACGGTGCTTGCATGGTCGGCCGACACCGACGGCAGCGAACTCCACAATCTGCGGTTCCGCCGCATCGCAGACAGCGCAGACATCGACATCGAGATCCCCGGCACGGCGTGGGGCGGCTCGGCATGGTCATCCGATGACTCGCATTTCTTCTACGTGCTTCCCGACGCGGCGATGCGGCCGTGGCGCGTGATGCGGCATGCGATGGGCACCCCCGCAACCGAGGACGTCGTGGTGTTCGAGGAGCCCGACGAGCGGTTCTACGTGGGAGTTGGCCTCACGCGGTCCCGCGAGTGGATTGTGATCGACAGTGCGAGCCGTACCTCCACCGAGGTGCTGCTCGTACCCGCCCGCGACCCGCTCGCAGCCCCGCGCACCGTGCGGCCGCGCGCCGAGGGCATCGAATACTCGGTGGACCACTGGGGGGACAGTTTCCTCGTGCTGCACAACGACGGTGCCGAGGACTTCTGCATCGACATCGCCGACGGCAACGACCCCTCCGCATGGCGACCGTTCGTGACCCATGAACCGGGTGCCCGCATCACCCGCGTGGACTGCTTCCGTCACTTCGCGCTGATGCAGCGCTGGGAACGCGGCCAGCAGACGGTCTCCGTGCTCGGCAGGGACGGCCGGGCCCTCGGCCTGCACGTGATGGACGGACCACACGAGCTCGAGCTCGACTCCAACCCCGAGTGGGACACCGCAGAGGTCCGCGTGTCGTACCAGTCGCTCGCGGTGCCACCCACCGTGGCCGCGTTCTCCGTCACCGGGGGCACGGTGGATGCCGGGACGCTCACAGTGCTGAAACAGACTGAGGTGCCGAACGCACGGCTCGCCGACTACGTCTCCCGGAGGGAATGGGCACGCGCGGGGGACGGCACGCTGGTGCCCGTCGACATCGTGCACCGCGCCGACACGGCCCTCGACGGCTCCGCCCCATGCCTCCTGTACGCGTACGGCAGTTACGAGGCATCGATGGCGCCGTGGTTCTCCGCCGCACGCCTGTCGCTGCTCGACCGCGGCTGGGTGTGGGCGCTCGCGCACCCGCGCGGAGGGGGCGAGATGGGACGTCGCTGGTACACCGAGGGGCGACTGCTGCACAAGCGCAACACATTCACCGACACCCTCGCGTGCGCCGCACACCTCGGTTCGGGGATCGTCGACCCTGCGCGCATCGCGGTGCGCGGCGGGAGCGCGGGCGGCCTGCTGGTGGGGGCGTGCATCACGATGGACCCGACGATGTTCCGTGCGGCGGTCGCAGAGGTGCCCTTCGTCGACGTGGTCACCACCATGTCGGACCCGTCGCTGCCTCTCACCGTGACCGAATGGGAGGAGTGGGGCGACCCGCGCAGCGAACCGTGGGCCACCTACATGCGCTCGTACTCCCCCTACGACAACACGGTCGACGTGCACTATCCCGACCTCTACGTCACGGCCGGCCTCAACGACCCGCGGGTGAGCTACCACGAACCGGCGAAGTGGGTGGCACGGTTGCGTGCGGTGTCGCCGGGCACCACCGTTGTGTTCAAGTGCGAGATGGGGGCCGGGCACGGCGGGCCGTCGGGCCGCTACGACAGGTGGCGCGACGAGGCGCGGACACTCACGTTCCTGCTGCGCACGGTGCGCTGACCCGCGCCCGACCGACCGATTGGTTCAGCGCAGCGCCGCCGAGGCGACCAGCGCCGCGATCATCAGCAGGTTGCGCGCGACATCGCGGCCCGACGGCGGGCGCGCGGCCCGCACCCCGAAACAAGCGCACGGGACCGTGCTGCCGGTGGCGACCTGCACGGCGAGAAACGCGGTGAACACGAGCAGCAGCACGGTGGCCGCACCGAGAGTGGCCGGCACCGGCCTCATCACCACGAGTGCGGACCCGAGCAGCACCTCGACGACCGGGACGATCGTTGCCACCGGCCGCGGCAGCCCCTGTGCGCGTGCAGCTGCATGCCACGACCGCATGCCGGTGACCTTGTTCGCGCCGGCCCACGCGAACGCGGCGCCCACCGATGCGGCCATCAGCCAGGACAGGGTCCGCATCGCGGGTGCGCACCGTCAGCCGGCCGCGACGGCGCGGGTGACCTTGCCGCGGTAGAAGGCCATCGCGTCGCCTGCGTCATCGATGTGATCGAGGTGCTCCACCCTGCCCACGACGAACAGGTGGTCCCCCACCACGGTCTCGGACTCCAGCGTGCAGTCGATCGTGGCGATGCATCCCGCAAGCTGCGGCATGCCGCCCGGGGACGGGGCCCACTCGACACCTGCGAACCGGTCGTCGGACTCCCGCGCGAAGCGCCAGCACAGTTCGTCCTGGCCGTGCGCGAGCACGTTCACGCAGAAGCGGCCGGCCGGCGACATCGCCCGCCACGACCCCGAGTTCACACCGGGGAGGAAACCGACGAGCGGCGGGTCGAGCGACACCGACACGAACGAGCCGATGGTGATCCCCTGCGGTGCGCCGTGCGCATCGAGCCCGGTCACCACCACAACGGACGTGGGCACGTGCCCGAGCACCGCGCGGAATCTTGCAGAGTCGAAGTCGCTTGCCACGCGACCACAGTAGACGCGGCAGGGTCAGAGGCTGACGACGAGACCTTCACGTGCCGGGAACACCTCGACCGTGCTAGCGGTGCATGCAGCACGTGCGTCGAGCTCGTCGTCCGTGCGGACCGGGTCATGATGAAAGAGGGCGAGCCGCTTCGCCCGGCAGGACATGGCAACACCCACGGCGAAGTCCTGCGTGCAGTGCCCGAAGTAGTACTTCTCGGCGAACTCGGCGGGCGTGTACTGGGAGTCGTGGATGAGGAGGTCCACCCCGTCGGCGAGCTCACGCACCGCATCCGGCACGACCAGCGAACCGTCATACGGCTGCTGGTGGTCGGAGATGTAGGCCACCGAGGAGCCACCGAACTCGAGCCGGTAACCGAGAGTGGGGCCGACGTGCGGCACGAAGCGCGACACGACGCGGATGCCGCCCACGGTGAACACGTTGTCGCCGAGGTCGTGGAAGCGGACGGTGCCCGAGTACAGGTCGAGACCGACCGGGAACTGCGGCGGCGAGATGATCCTGTCGAAGGCTTCCTTCACCGTGCGGCGGCGGCCCTGGCGCGGCGCGTACACGTCGAGTTCGTTTCCCCCCTCGAGGATCGGCTGGAAGAACGGGAGTCCCTGCACGTGGTCCCAGTGGAGATGGGTGACAAGTGCGGTGCCGCGGAACGGGCGCTCGGTGAGGAGGTTGCCGAGGTACCGCGCACCGGTGCCGATGTCGAGGATGACGAGGGTCCCGTCGGCTGCGCGCACCGACACGCACGCAGTGTTCCCGCCGTAGCGCGCGGTCTCCGGCCCGTGGCACGGAGTGGACCCGCGGACGCCGTGGAACGTGACTTCAAGGTTCGGTGCCCCCACGGGCGTCACGCTACGCACGGCACCCTTCGCGGTACAGGGGCGTGCGGGGTGACGCTTGTCGCAGCGTTCGGGCTACCGTCGGCTCATGAGCATCACGACCTCCACCGTCAGCGCGAACGGTGTCGACTTCACGTTCCTCGAGTGCGGCTCCGGCCCGCTCGCCCTGTGCCTCCACGGCTTCCCCGACAGCGCCCACTCATGGCGCCATCTCCTGCCCGCGCTCGCCGGGGCCGGGTACCGGGCGGTCGCACCGTTCATGCGCGGTTATGCACCCACGTCGGTGCCCGCCGACGGGCTCTTCCAGACGGGCGCCCTGTCGGCAGATGCGAACTCACTGCATGAGGTGCTGGGCGGCGGCAGCGACGCGGTGCTCGTCGGCCACGACTGGGGCGCACCGGCCGTGTACGGCGCCGCCGCCAGCGAACCCGGACGGTGGAGCAAGGTGGTGGGCATGGCGGTGCCGCCCGGCGGCGCGATGGGGGCCGCGTTCGTGACGAACACCGACCAGCTGAAGCGCAGCTGGTACATGTTCTTCTTCCAGCACCCACTCAGCGACATCGTGGTGCCGTCGAACGACCTCGCCTTCATCGACATGATCTGGGCCGACTGGTCGCCCGGGCACCCTGCCGCGCAGGACACAGAGAACGTGAAGCAGTGTCTTCGCGACCCCGCGAACATGCAGGCGGCACTCGGCTACTACCGCGCCACGCTCGGCCAGGGCAGGCGCAGCCCCCAATACGACGCGATCCAGGCAGCCGGCGGCGGTGAGCTCACACAGCCCACCCTGTACCTGCACGGACGCAACGACGGGTGCATCGGTGCCGAGGTGGCGGAGTCCGCACGTGCGATGTGCCCGTGGGCGCGCGTGGAGATCGTGGAGGGCGCCGGTCACTTCCTCCAGCTGGAGCAGCCCGACCGCGTGAACGACCTCGTCACCTCGTTCCTTGTCGCGGGTTGACCGCCGTCACGGCAGGGTCACGACGCCGCCCGACTCCACGGCGAGACCTTCGGCGACGAGTGCATCCACCAGCGAACCCGCACGTGCCGCATCGGTGGTGAGCTGCATCGCCTCGACGAGTTCGGCCCTCGAGCGCGGCCGCTCCACCAGCGCCCTCATCGCCCGACCGCGGGCCTGACGGTCCGACCCCTCGAAGCGGGCCTGGGGTCTGCTGGCCGCGGCCGAACCGGGCGCGGGATCGACCACAGTCGTGTCGCCGGCCCACGAGCAGTGACGAGCGAGCGGGCAGCCGTCACACGACGGGTTGCGGGCCGTGCAGAGCGTGGCCCCGAAGTCCATCAGTACCTGGTTCCACTCCCACCCGAGACCCTGCGGCACTAGACCGTCGGCGCGTTGCTGCAGTTCGCGGGCCGTCATCGAACGCCCGTCGAGGCGCGACAGCACGCGCGACACGTTGGTGTCCACCACGGCCGAGTCGGCGGTGCGCGTGAAGGCAAGCACCGCACGCGCCGTGTACTGGCCCACACCCGGCAGGGCGAGCAGGCCCTCGAGCGTCCGGGGGAACACCCCGCCCAGGTCCCGCGCGATCACGACGGCCGCCGCATGCAGGTTCCTGCACCTGCGCGGGTAGCCGAGTCCCTGCCACAGCGCGAGAGCATCTCCGAGCGGCGCGTCGGCCAGTGACGCCGGATCCGGGAAGCGTCCGATGAAGGAGTCGTAGCGCGGCAGCACCCTCGCCACCGACGTCTGCTGCAGCATCACCTCGGACACGAGCACGCACCCCGGGTCGTCGGTGCGCCTCCACGGCAGGTCCCTCAGTTCGGGGCCGCCCCATTCGAGCAGGGCGGCGACGATGCGCTCGTCGCGGGTCAGTCGGCCCACACGTCCTGTCCGTCGTAGGGACGACGACGACCGGGGGCGAACTCGCGCTTCCACACCATCACACGGCGACGGAAGTAGCAGACCTCCTTGCCGTCCTGGTTGAAGCCCTTGGTCTCCACGGTGACAACTCCGCGGTCGTTCCTCGACTTGCTCTCCTGCACCTCGAGCACGCGGGTCTCGGCGTGGATGGTGTCACCGTGGAACGTGGGGAACTTGTGCTGGAGCGTCTCCACCTCGAGGTTGGCGATCGCCGCGCCGCTCACGTCGGGCACGCTCATGCCGAGCACGAGGGAGTACACGAGGTTGCCGACCACCACGTTGCGGCCCTGCACGCTCTCCTTCGCGAACCAGTCGTTCGTGTGGAGCGGATGATGGTTCATCGTGATCATGCAGAAGAGATGGTCGTCGTACTCGGTGATGGTCTTGCCGGGCCAGTGCCTGTACACGTCGCCGGGGACGAAGTCCTCCAGGCACCTGCCGAACGGCCGCTCATGTGTCGTCATGGGGGCGACGCTAATCGGGCTTCGCCTGGCCGCCCGTATCGTCGTTGTACTCGAGGTCGCCGGGCTCGAACGTGGGCATGCGGAACTGTCCGGTGCGGTCACGCGGCGCGTAGCGCTCCACCCAGTCGGCCGTGGTGAGCCCGCGTGCCGCCTGCTTCGATGCAACCGCCTTCAGTGCGCTCAGCTTGTGCGCACGGTCGATCGAGAACGGCCCGAGCCGCAGCGACAGGTAGCTCAGCCAACCGACGACTATCGGCATCCAGTACTGGGCGATGCGGTACGACAGCACCCCCACGGCCGCCGTGGAACCGGCGAGACCGAAACCGGTCAGCGAGGGGATGTAGACGCCCTCGACGATGCCGAGACCGCCCGGCGTGATGGGGATCACGGACAGGACGTTGGCGAGACCGAACGACACGATGAGCGCATCAGCGCCGAGGGTGCCGCCGAATGCCCTCAGGAATATCCACAGTGACGCAGCGTCCAGCAGCCAGTTGGCCATCGCCCAACCGACGACACGCACGAGCATCCCGCGGTCCTGCGCGAGCCCCTCGATTCGGCCGCCGAGGTGAGCGAGCACGTCGGCAGCGTGGTTCTCATCCATGCGCAGGCGCCGCGCCACACCCCGCACCAGGCGTTCGGCACGGCCCTGGCCCTCGACGAGACCGAACACCACGAACCCCGCGAAGGCCATCAGGATCACGCCGACGATGGCCGCGGTGCCGTAGACAGCGTTCACACCTCTGGCCGGGATCGACACGATGAGACCGAACCACAGGATCAGGTTCAGCACCACCGCCGAGCCGATGCCGGCGGTTGCCAGGGCGAACGCGGCATCGGGGCCCTCCACCTTGCTCATCGTCAGCAACCGGTATCCGAGCGCGGTGCTCGCCGCACTTCCGCCCGGCATGATGTTGCCGAGTGCCTTCGTGCTGAGCTGGATGCGGAAGAGGCGCAGCAGCGGCACGTGGTCACCCTGCTCGCCGAGCGCGGCCCGGGTGAGGAGCGAGTAACAGAGAAGTGACACCGCCTGCAGGCCGACACCGACGATCAGCAGGTTCGGCTCGATCCGGTTGAGGTCGCCGGCGGCGTCTCTCAGTTGCGGAAGCAACGGGAGCACGAACAGATAGACCACGAGGGCGGCCACCACCCAGTAAGCGGTGCGCCCGATCCCGGACCTGCGTCTCGGTTCGTCGGCGACGTCGAGGTCAGTCATCCCCACCACTCTTGCCGCCGGCCCGCCGCACCACGGGGAATGCGCGCACCAGGTCCACAAGGGCCGTGCGCAGCGCGGGGCCGAGCGCGGCATCGGTCTTCCCGAGACGCACGAGAACGAGGTCGCGGTCGGGCACCACCCACACGCTCTGGCCCTCGTAGCCGAACGCAGCCATCGACCCGGGGAGTCGCGGCTCGAGCCACCAGTGCGCGCCGTAGCCCACCCCGCTCTCCGGGTCGGTGGCCGTCCACGTGCGGCCGTGGTCCACCCACCCCGCGGGGAGGATGCGTGTGCCGTCCCACACACCGTCGTTCTCGTACAGCCACCCGAAGCGTGCGAAGTCCCGCGCCGTCGCGTACACGAACGACGAGCCGACGAAGTTGCCCGACCGGTCGTGCTTCGCCACCGCCGACCCCATGCCGATCGGACCGAACAGCCGAGTGCGCATGAACGCATCCATCACCGTGTTCGAGGGTGGCACCTCGCCGAGCGCCCGCGACAGGACTCGTGTCACGAGGTTCGTGGTGCCGGACGAGTACGCGTACGCGGTGCCGGGTGGGTGCACCAGCGGCTTCGACGCCGCGAAGGCGGCATGGTCGTCCCGGCCACCCTTCCCGTCACTGCCGAACAGCATCTCGATCACGTCGGACACGGAGCCGTCGACGTAGTCCTCGTTCCACGCCAGACCGCTGCTCATGTTCAGGAGGTGCTGCAGGGTGATCCGCGAGCGCGCATCATCCAGCCACCCGGGGAACAGGTCTCGGTCCGCGGTGGACAGCCGGCCGTCCCCCACCGCGATCCCCACCAGGGCATGGGTGATCGACTTCGCAACCGACCATGAGATCAGGGTCGTGGCCGGACCGGCTCCGCCGCCGTAGTGCTCGAGCACGATGCGGCCGTCGTGCACCACCAGCAGCGCAAGGGTCGTGCCCAGCTCCTCGGGCGACCCGAGCAGGGCTGCAACCAGGGTCTCCACAGCCCGGGCGTCGGTGCCGGCCGGGAGAGGGCCGGTGCCCCAGTCCGGCCCCGGGAATCGGTGCAGCGCCACACACGAACCTTAGGCGTGACGGATGACTTGGGCCGTCCGGGTCGTCGGTTGTGCCGGCGGGACGAGTGCATCACTAGCGTTCCGTGACATGAGTTCGTCCCCCGACATCCAGACAGCCGCATCGGTCATCGCCACAGCTCGCTCCATGGTCGACACCGCCGTGAACACGCTCGTCGCCGCGGGCGGACCCGACTCCAACCAGACCCTCGCATACGACCTCGCGCACGTTGCGGCGGCGGTGGAGACCGCAAGCTCACTGCTCGACTACGGCAACAAGGGGCAGCTCGAGTCCGACATCACGTGCGCGTTCGCTGCCGACATGGTGCACGACCTCGTCTCACGTCTCGTCGGCCGCGAGCAGCTGTGGGGGGTCGACCCGTCACAGCTTTCGTCTGCCCATGCGTTCGTGCAGAAGTACCGCGACCCCGCGTTCCTCGCCGCGTTGCATGACCAGCAGGGCCCGCGCCACCTCGCACAGGATTTCGAGATGGTGCAGGACACCTTCCGTTCGTATGCAACGAAGGAGGTGGCCCCGCGTGCCGAGCACGTGCACCGCCACAACGCCGACGTCCCGGAGGAGATCATCTCGGGACTCGCAGAGATCGGGGCTTTCGGTCTCAGCGTTCCGGTGGAGTACGAGGGGTTCAGCGAGGGCGGCGAGGGCGAGTACATGGCCTCCGTGATCGCCACCGAGGAACTGTCGAAGGCATCGCTCGGCATCGGCGGGTCGCTGATCACCCGTCCGGAGATCCTCACGCGCGCCCTCGTGAAGGGCGGCACCGAGGAGCAGAAGCACGAGTGGCTCCCGAAGCTCGCGTCCGCGGAGGTTCTCTCCGCCGTCGCAGTGACGGAGCCCGACTACGGCAGCGACGTCGCCGGGCTCAAGACCACGGCCGTCGAGGCAGCGGGCCCGAACGGCGAGCCCGGCTGGCTGATCAACGGTGTGAAGACATGGTGCACGTTCGGGGCACGCGCGAACGTGCTGATGCTCCTCGCCCGCACCGACCCCGACCGCTCGAAGACCCACCGCGGCCTCAGCCTGTTCATCGTGCCGAAGCCGGTGGGCGATGCGCACGGCTTCATGTTCACGCAGGACGGCGGCGGGAAGTTGGAGGGTCGCCCGATCGACACCATCGGTTACCGCGGCATGCACAGCTACGAGATCGCCATCGAGAACTGGTGGGTGCCCGAGACAAATCTCATCGGCGGCCGTGAGGGCCTCGGCCGCGGCTTCTATCTCCAAATGGAGGGCTTCGAGAACGGCCGCCTGCAGACCGCCGCGCGTGCGGTGGGCGTGATGCAGGCCGCCTACGAGGCTGCGCTCGACTACGCACGCAACCGCAACGTGTTCGGGAAGAACATCGTGGAGTACGAGCTCACGAAGGTGAAGCTCGCCCGCATGGCCGTGATCATCCAGGCCTCACGCCAGTTCGCGTACTCGGTGGCGCGGATGATGGGCAAGGGCGAGGGTGCGATGGAGGCCAGCATGGTGAAGGCCTACGTGTGCAAGGCCGCCGAGTGGGTCA
>JBMUAQ010000017.1:0-25690 GCA_049454855.1 Ilumatobacteraceae bacterium | reverse complement strand
AGCAACCAGAGGTCGATCAGCCGCCGCGCGATGGAGATGTTCCCCGGGATCATCGGGATGTCGTCACGGCGGAACCACTGCGCATCGGAGATCTCCGTCTCGTCGATCACGATGTCTCCCGACGCATGCCGCGCCGTGAACCCGAGCATCAGCGAGTTGGGGAACGGCCAGGGCTGGCTCGCCACGTAGCGCACGTCTCTGACGGTGATGCCGACCTCCTCGCGCACCTCGCGCACCACCGCCTCCTCGAGGTTCTCGCCGGGCTCCACGAACCCCGCAAGGCACGAGTACAGCGGCACACGGAAGTTCGTGCCGCGCGCGAGCAGTGCCTCCTCGGCGGCACCCTCGCCGCGCGTCACCAGCGTGATGATGGCGGGCGACAACCGGGGGAAGAACGGGATCCTGCATGAGGGGCAGTTGAATGCGCGGTCGGTCGACGACATCTCGGTGGGTCCGCCGCACTTGCCGCAGAACCGGTGAGTGCGCGCCCATTCCACTATCTGCACCGCGCGGCCCGCGATGAACCACTCCCGCTCGCTCACGCGCCCGAACAGTGAGTACAGGTCGGTCTCGGCGCCGTACGCAGGGTCCTCGCCGTGGGGAACGTCGATCCCCCACACCGCGACGTCGCCGTCCATCCCCAGGAACAGCTGCCCCCATCCGTCTTCGGCGGGACGGTCGTCGACGAACACCTTCGCCCCGATGACATGCACGTACCGGTGTGCACGGGCGTCGGGGCTGACATGTGTGGAGGGCACGAAACCCCCTGGCGGATGGCTCATCCCGACTGACGGTAGTTCGCGGTCGGGTGCATAGGATGACCGCATGGCAACCAGATCATCCAATGTCGTCATCGTTGATGCCCTCCGCACGGTCGTCGGCCGTCGCAACGGCGGTCTCTCGACCCTCCACCCCGCCGAGGTCCTCGGCCTCGTCCAGAAGGGAATCGTCGACCGCACCGGCATCGACCCCGCAGAGATAGAGCAGGTCGTCGGCGGATGTGTCAGCCAGGTCGGCGAGCAGTCGTTCAACATCACGCGCACGTCGTGGCTCGCCGCGGGTCTCCCGATGTCGACTGCGGCCACCACTGTCGACACGCAGTGCGGTTCCTCGCAGCAGGCCACCGGCCTCGCCGCGTCACTCATCGGCGCCGGCGTCGTCGACGTCGCGCTCGCGTGCGGTGTCGAGGTGATGAGCCGCGTGCCTATCGGCTCGAACAGCCGCAAGGAGCTCGGTCTCGGCGTGCCGATCCCGCGCACCTACTTCGGTCGCTACGAGATGACCTCCCAGTTCGAGGGCGCCGAGCGCATCGCCGACCACTGGAAGATCACACGCGAGGACACCGACCGCTTCGGGTTCGCCTCCCAGCAGCGCGCCGCGCGTGCGTGGGCCGAGGACCGCTTCGCCGGCCAGTACCTCGAGGTCACCGCTCCGGACGCCGACGAGGAGGGCAACCTGCTCGAGACCACCCACACGGTGTCGCGCGACGAGGGCATCCGCGAGACGACGCTCGAGAAACTGTCCACGCTCAAGCCCGTCGCCCGCCCAGACGGTGTGCACACCGCCGGCAACAGCTCGCAGATCTCCGACGGTGCGTCGGCCGTGCTGATGATGACCGAGGAGAAGGCGAAGAAGCTCGGTCTCACCCCCCGTGCACGCGTCGTCGACTCCTGCAACGTGGGCGTCGACCCCGTGTTCATGCTCACCGGCCCGATCGACGCCACCCAGCGCCTGCTCGCCCGCAACAACATGAAGATCGGCGACATCGACGTGTTCGAGGTGAACGAGGCGTTCGCATCCGTCGTTCTCGCGTGGGCGAAGGAGACCGGGGCCGACCTCGAGAAGACCAACCCGAACGGCGGTGCCATCGCTCTCGGCCACCCGCTCGGCGGCACCGGCGGCTTCCTCATGACGAAGGCCCTCTACGAGCTCGAGCGCAGCGGCGGCCGCTACGGCCTCGTGTCGATGTGCTGCGGCGGCGGTCTCGGCACCGGCACGCTCATCGAGCGCATCTAGGTCACACATGGCGGGCATGCCCGCCCGTTCGTTCCGCAGCATCCGGGCACTCGCGTGCCTGCTCGTCATCTCCTCGTGCTCGGGCGGCACTGTCACGGTGTCCGCCGAGGGTGCACGGGCCACTGTGGTGCGCGTGGTCGACGGCGACACGGTCGTGCTGCGCATCGCCGGCCGCGAGGAGTCCGTCCGCCTCATCGGCGTCGCCACCCCCGAGACGAAGCACCCCACCAAACCGGTGGAGTGTTTCGGGCCGGAGGCGTCGCGACGCACGGCCACTCTGCTGCCCGTGGGAACCCGTGTCACCGTGCAGCGCGACGCCGAGCCGAGGGACGTGTTCAGGCGTCTGCTGCTCTACGTGTACCGGTCAGACGACGGCCTGTTCGTGAACCGCGACCTCGTCGCCGGCGGATGGGCGGTGCCGAAGTCGTACCCGCCGAACACCGCGCATGCCGAGGAGTTCGCCGCTCTGGCCGCCGCCGCCGAGGCCGCGGGGCTCGGCCTGTGGGGTGTGTGCCCCCGATAGCGTTCCGCGCATGCCGGGTGACTCGCTGAACTCGCTGCTGGGCCACCCGGACTCCGCGCGGCTCGTGATCCTCAGCTGCGACGACCTCGGCTCCTGCCACGGTGCCACTCTCGGTGTGTACTCCGCGATGCGCGACGGACTCGCAACCTGTGCGTCCATCATGATGCCCGCGCCGTGGTCGCGTTTCGCCGCCGACATGTACCGGCCCGGCGACGACGTCGGCGTGCATCTCACCCTGAATGCGGAGCACCCCGCGTACAGGTGGGGCCCGCTCACCCACGCTCCGTCGCTCCTCTCGGGCGAGGGCGGGTTCCCGCGCTCCATCGACGACCTGTGGGAGCACGCCGACCCGGCGGAGGTGCTGCGCGAGTGCCGCGCCCAGATCGAGCGTGCGGTTGCGTGGGGCATCGACGTCACCCACCTCGCTCCGCACCTCAGCTCCATCACCCTGCGTCCCGAGTTCTTCGACGTCTACCTGGAGCTCGCCGTCGAGTTCGCGCTGCCCATCCGGCTGCCGTCCACCGTCGACGAGTCCCGCGCGGGCTTCCCGTTCCGTCGGCTCGCCGCGGAGGAAGGTGTCCTCTTCCCCGACCACTTCGACCACGACTGGAACCCCGGCAGCCGCGACCGCGCCATCGCGGCGTTCCGCGGGCTGCGCCCCGGTGTCACCGAGATCCACGTGCAGCCGGCGGTCGACACCCCGGAGGTGCGCGCGCTCGGCGGGCCCGCGGGCGGCTGGGTGGACGACCTCGCGCTCGTCACCACCGACGTGGAGTTCGCAGCTGCCGTGCGCGACAGCGGCGCCGTGCTGATCGGCTACCGCAACCTGCGCGACGCCATGCGCGCCCGCTGAGACACTCTCCCCGGCTCAGCGCAGCCCGTGGAAGAGGTCGTCCTCGTGGCCCTCGAGCCTCGGCAGGTCCTGCACGCTGCGCGCGAGGATCCAGTCCTCCCACGGGTACACACGCGCGAGTTCGTCGTCGTCGAGACCGAACCACCATGCCGAAGAAGGGTCCACCTGCGTGGCGTGCGCCCGCAGCGACCCGCTGCGCGCCGGCAGAAAGGCAGGAAGGTGCAGACGGGTCGTGATGCGGTGGTCCTGTGAGGGGCGGTTCAACCAGGCCTCCTCGAACGGTGACTCACCGTTCTTCGCCAGGAGCGCCTCGTGCACCGCAAGCACACGCTCCTTCGACCACATCGTGTAGTACATCTTCGACGGCTGCCACGGCTCCCCCGCGCCGGGGTACCACGCGGGGTCACCGGCGCGGTCGAACGCGAGGATGCTCACGTCGTGCACGCGCAGGTGGTCGGGGTGCGGGTACCCGCGCTGGTCGTCGTTGTAGGTGAGGATCACCTGCGGGCGCTCGGCACGGATGATGCGCACGAGACGCTCGGTGGCCTCGTCGATGTCGGCCATGTGGAAGCAGTCGGGGTGCGAGTTCGCCTCCGACTCCGCCATGCCGGAGTCGCGGTAACCCAGCATGTGCAGCGAGGCGAAACCGATGATCCCCACCGACTCCTCCAGCTCGCGCGGGCGCACCTCCGCGAGCAGTGCCCTCTCCTGTCCGGGCGTCAGACCGTGGAACGGACGGCCGGGCTCGCGCAACGACGGGTTCTGCAGGTCGCCCTCCTCGCCGCCGGTGCAGCACACCAGCACGGTGTGCACGCCCTCGGCCGCATAGCGGGCCACCGTCGCGGCGCCCTTCGAGGCCTCGTCGTCGGGATGGGCATGCACCGCGAGGAGGCAGAGCCGGTCACCTGATGCCGAGAGCGGGGGTGTCTGCACAGTCTGAAGGCTAACGAGCGGCCGCACCCCCGGCCCGCACGGACGTATCGTGACAGGGATGCGTCGCTCCGCTCCCCTCGTGTCGGTCCTTGCGCTCGTTCTCGTTGCGTGCTCCACGGACGACGGCCGCGACATGAGGCCACCCGCTGCCGGCCAGACGGAATCGGTCGCGATAGTCACCACCACCGAGGCACCGGGTGTGGGCTCGCCGATCCTGCTCACCGTTCCCTGGACCGAGGGCGGCCCGGTCGATGCCCGGTTCACCTGCGACGGCAACAACGTGTCCCCCGCCGTGTCGTGGTCGGGTGGGCCCGAGGAGGTCTCCGCGTGGGCCGTGATCCTCACCGATCTTGATTCCCCCGAGTTCGCCCACTGGACGGTGGCGAACATCGACGCGAGTGCCACGGGCGTGGCCGAGGGCGCCGTGCCGGAACTGGCGGCGGTGGGCATGAACAGCGACGCCAAGCCCGACTACACCGGGCCGTGCCCACCCGAGGGCACCTCGCACCGGTACTCGTTGTCTGTGTACGCACTGAGCCAGGTGATCGAGGCCCAGACCGGCGACGCGTCCGCCTCGCTGCGGGCCGCCATCGAGGCCGCGGCACTCGAGGTGGCGACCTCGCAGTTCACCTACTCGCGCTGACCCCCCCGGTGCGCGGGCCGCCGACCCGCACGCAGCGTGTTCATCCGTCACTCTGAGGGTTCAGTCCACCACTGAACGTATTGGAACTGGGAAAATGGGGCATCGACGCCGTCACCGCCGCCCTCCCCATCGGGGTCTTCGAGGCCGACGAGAACGGCCGTCTCCTGGTGGCCAACGATGCGTTCCGCCGCATCGCCCTCGGGAACTCACCGGTGGTGCGCGGCTCCGCTCCGTGGGCTCACGCGTCACCGGTGCAGCGCACCGAGTGCGAACGACGCTGGCTCGAGCACCTGCGTGACGGCACACCGTTCTCCGTCGACGTCCCGCTCGTCGGGCCGTCAGGTGACACGGCCTGGGTGCGCATCGCCGCGACACCCACGCTCGAGGGCGGCCGCGTCACCGGTCACGTGGGCACGGCCGTCGACGTCACGCCCGCGGTGCAGCAGTCGTCATTGTCGGAGCAGCTCGTCGGCCTGCTCGACGTGTCGGGTGATGCGGTGGTGGTGTTCGACCGCGCCGGCACGCCCACGTTCGCGAACGACCCGGCGCGAACGTTGATCGGCATCGACCCCACGCTCGGCGCGGCCGCCGACACCGCCTCCCGCGCGTACATGCAGGCCGTGCGCGACCAGATGCCCCGGCACATGCTGGAGACCGCCCGCACCGACACGGGCGCGGGGCGCCCACCGCGTTGGCTCGGCGAGATCACGTTCCGCTCCCCCGACGGGCTGGCGCGCACGCTGTCGGTCACTGTGCAGGTGGTGCGCGATGCAGACGGCACCGTGAACCACTGGTCGACCATCGCGCGTGACATCACGCAGGAACGACAGGAACGCGCCGAGCTCGACCGCCTCGCCACCCACGACGCGCTCACAGGGCTCCCGAACCGCGTCCTCTTCCTGCGCCGCACCACCGAGGCACTCGAGCGCTCCGTCACCACGCGCACGAACGTGGCGGTGCTGTTCATCGACATCGACAAGCTCAAGCACGTGAACGACACGATCGGTCATGCCGTGGGCGACCAGCTGATCCTCACCGTGGCACGGCGGCTCGCCGCCGCGACGAGGCCGAGCGACACGGTGGCACGCATCTCGGGTGACGAGTTCGTGGTGCTGTGCGAGGGGGTGCTGGACGACCATGTCGCGCTCGACATCTCCGAGCGCATCCGGATGTCGATCACGGGGCCGCTCATGCTGCACGGCATCGAGATCGAGTCAGGGGCGAGTGTCGGCGTCGCGATGGCCACGGATGACCTCCTGCGCGACCAGTCACCCGCGGATGCGGCCGTGACGCTGCTGCACGCCGCCGACACCGCAATGTACCTCGCGAAGCAGCGCGGACGCGGGCGCAGCGAGCTCTACAGCGACCGCATGCGCGCGGCGGCGCGCGAACGTGCCGCACTCGCCGCCGACCTCGAGCAGGCCCTCGCCGCGGGACGCTTCGAGACCGTGTACCAGCCCATCGAGACGGCACACTCCGGCCGGATTGCCGCATTCGAGGTGTTCCTCCGCTGGAACCACCCCGACCGGGGGCAGCTGCAGCCAGGCGAGTTCCTCGACCTCGCCGACGAGTCGGGTCTCATCGGCCCGATCGGGGACTGGGTGCTCGACACCGCGTGCTCGCACCTCCGCGGATGGACTGATGCGGGCGACATCGGCAGCGACGTGGCCCTGCACGTGAACGTCTCCCGCCGCCAGCTGGCCGACACGTCATTTGTGGAGCGCACCCTCGCGGTGCTCGAGGCCCGCGGGGTCGAGCCGGCGAGGGTGGTGCTCGAGACCGGTGAGTCCACGCTGCTCGACCAGAACCCGGCGGTGCTGCGCACGGTGAACGCGCTGCGGCGCGCCGGGATTCGCATCGCGGTGGACGACTTCGGTTCCGGGTCCTCGTCGCTCGCTGCGTTGCGCACGTTCCCCGCGAGCATCCTGAAGATCGACGGCTCGCTCGTGCGCGACGTGGGCGCCCCGGGCGCCGGCGACGACCCGATGGTGCGCTCGATCATCCAGCTGGCGCACTCTCTCGACCTCAGCGTGTGCGCGGAGTGGGTGACGACCCAGGACCAGCTCGACCGGCTCCGCCTGCTCGGCTGCGACACGGTGCAGGGCAACCGCATCGCGCCGGCCGGTTCGCACGCGGAGACCACGTCTCGGGTGCGCAGACGTCGCTCCGCCGACGACGCACCCGTGCAGGGCTGAGCCGCCTCCCGGGAGGACGGGCCAGAAGCGTCAGGAGGCGGGCGGCTCGGGGCCCGTGCCCGCGAACCATGCGAGCAGCGGCTTTGCGTCGGCGGTCAGCCGCACCACCGACATCCCGCCCACCATGTCGTTCGCCACGGGCAGGGCATGCGACGCTGCGCCACCGTCGGCGACGGGGCGCAGCTTGCGGGCGAGATCGACGAGCTCGAGACCGGGGTCGACGCTGAGCGCCGCGGAGGCCTCACGCATCACCGTGGCCGCGTGCAGCGGGTTCTCCACCACGTGCCGGGCAGCCGACTTCAGCAGCGCGGTGACGAACTTGCGCTGGCGGGCGGTGCGACCGATGTCGGCGGTGGCATCCATCTTCCAGCCCTCGTCCTTGTACTTCTGCTCGAAGTGCCGCGACCGCGCGTACGCGAGTGCCTGGGCGCCGCCCACGACCTTGCAGGCCCGCCGGCCGATGAAGAACCCGGTGGACTTGTCGCGGGAGGCGCGGTCGACGCACACCTCCACACCGCCGACTGCGTCCACGATGCTCTTGAAGCCCTGGAAGTCGATCTCGAGGTAGTGGTGGATGGGGATGTTCAGTGCCCGCTGCACCGTGATGACGACCGTGTCGGGACCGGACCGGTAGGCGGCGTTGATGCGGTCGAGCTTCTCCCCCGACCCGATGCGCACGTAGAGGTCGCGAGGCACCGACATCAACGCGACCGCCCCGCTGCGGGTGTCACGGCGCAGCACCATCAGCGTGTCCGACCGCCGTCCCGGGTTCTTGTCCGCCGACCCCACGTTTGCGTAGTCGGGGTCGGAGGGGTCGGCCCCCTCGCGCGAGTCGGAACCGACGAGCAGGTAGTTCTCCACCCCGTCCGTGGGCGGCGAGAGCACGGCGCTGACCCCATCGACGCGTGCCACACCGTCCATCCCAGCGTTCACGGCCCTCACAAGGCCGAGCGCACCACCGAGCATCACCACCACGGCCGTGCCCACCACGATCGTCCACCGCGGGGCGGACGACATTCGTGTCTCGGGGGCTTCGTCGGGCACGGCCCAACGGTAGTTGTCAGTCCGCGGCGCGCAGGTGCACCACGTCGGCGGTGTCGAAACGGTGCGTGACCGCGCACTCGTCCAGCACCTCGAGACGTCCGTCAGCAGTGACATCGAGTGCGCGTCCGACGGTCTCGGTTCCGTCGGGCAGGTGCACCCGCACCCGGGCACCGAGCGTGGCGAGCACCGCACGGTAACGGGCATGCCGGGCCCCGTCGTCGACGGCAAGGACTTCATCGACAACGGGGAGCATCCGCAGCATGTACTCGTCCGGTGTCGGCACGTCTGCTCTTGCGTGCTCCGAGATGCTCGTCGCACCGTCGGGGGCTGACCCGATGTTCACGCCGATGCCCACCACCACGAATGACGGAGCATCACCCTCGAACGGCCCCGCCTGTGCGAGAACCCCCGAGAGCTTCCGGTCGCCGACCAACAGGTCGTTCGGCCACTTCAGCACCGCGGGCACGCCCAGGCTCCGCGCAACCTCGAGCGCGCCGATTGCCACCGCCTGCGTGAGCACGTGCGGGGCAGACGGCACGTTGCGGAAGAGGAACGACACGAGCAGGTTGCGCCCGGGGGTGTCCACCCACTCCCTGTCGAGGCGGCCCCGTCCCGCGGTCTGGTGGTCGGCCCGCAGGACCGTGCGGTCAGGGGCACCCTGTGCCCCTGCAGCCAGCAGATCGGCGTTGGTGCTGCCCGTCTCCGCCACCCGTCGGAGGGTCCAGTGGCCCTGTTGGTTCTTCCCCGACGTGTCCATTGGGGCAAGATTGCCATCTGTGCTGAAGAAAATCCTGATCGCGAACCGCGGCGAGATCGCCGTCCGGGTCATCCGTGCCGCCCGTGAGATGGGCATCGCCACCGTGGCGGTGTACTCCGAGCTCGACCGCAACTCCCTCCATGTCCGTCTCGCCGACGAGGCGTACGCCCTCGGGGGCCAGACCGCCGCAGAGAGCTACCTCAACACCGAGGCCATCCTCGATGCCATCCGCCGCAGCGGGGCCGACGGCGTGCACCCCGGGTACGGCTTCTTCAGCGAGAACGCGGACTTCGCCCGCGCCATCACCGCCATGGGTGTGGCTTTCATCGGCCCGCCGCCCGAGGCCATCGACGAGATGGGCGACAAGGTGTCCAGCCGCAAGGCTGCGCTGCGCGGCGGCGCGCCGATCGTGCCGGGCACCACAGAGTTCGTCACCTCGGCGGCGGAGATCACGAAGTTCGGCAACGACTTCGGCTGGCCCGTCGCCATCAAGGCCGCATACGGCGGCGGCGGCCGCGGCATGAAGGTCGTCCACTCCGCCGACCAGGTGCAGGACGCCATGGACTCCGCCCAGCGCGAGGCCAAGAACTTCTTCGGTCGTGACGAGATCTACGTGGAGAAGTACCTCACGTGGCCGCGCCACATCGAGGTGCAGCTTGTCGGCGACAAGCACGGCAACGTGGTGTGGGTGAGCACGCGTGACTGCTCCGCACAGCGCCGCCACCAGAAACTGATCGAGGAGGCACCGGCGGGCGCGCTGCCTGCGGGTGTCGAGGACGCCATGGGCGAGGCAGCAGTGAAGGCGGCCAAGGCGGTCGGCTACCACAACGCCGGCACCGTGGAGTTCATCTACCAGGACGGCGAGTTCTTCTTCCTCGAGATGAACACCCGTCTTCAGGTTGAGCACCCCGTCACCGAGGCCATCACCGGCATCGACCTCGTGGAGTGGCAGATCCGCGTCGCATCGGGCGAGAAGCTCCCGATGACGCAGAAGCAGGTGCTCGCGACACGACGCGGCCACGCCATCGAGGTGCGCATCAACGCCGAGAACCCCGCGGGCGGCAAGTTCCTGCCCTCCCCCGGTCCGATCACGAAGCTGGTCACCCCCGACGGGTTCGGCGTGCGCTTCGACGGTGGCTACGAGAGCGGCGACTCCATCAGCCAGTACTACGACAACCTGGTGGGCAAGCTCATCGTGTGGGGCAAGGACCGCGAGACGGCGATTGCCCGCACTGTCCGCGCACTCGAGGAGACCGTGGTGGAGGGTGTCGCCACCACGATCCCCGCCGACCTCGCGATCCTGCGCCACCCCGACTTCGTTGCCTTCGAGCACTCCACGAAGTGGGTCGAGGAGCGGCTCGATCTCTCCGGCGTCGATGCAGCCCCGGCTGCCGCACCGTCGGGCGACGATGACACCCCGCTAGTGCAGCGCTCGACGACCGTCGAGGTGAACGGCCGGCGCTTCGACGTGAAACTGTGGGTTCCCGAGACGGCCGGCGTCGCAGCTGCGGCACCCGTCAAGAAGAAGGCACCGCGCGCGTCGTCGGGCGGCGGCGGAGGTGCCGGCGGCGGCAGCGGCCAGGTTGCCGTGCCGATGCAGGGAACCATCGTGAAGGTCCTCGTGGAGGTCGGCCAGACGGTCGAGGCCGGTCAGAGCGTGGTGGTGCTCGAGGCCATGAAGATGGAGAACCAGATCGAGGCCGACAAGAGCGGAACGGTGAAGGCCGTGAACGTGAAGCCGGGTGACACCGTCGGCGCCGGCGACGTGGTCGTCGTCATCGAGTAAGTCGGCCTCACTCGGCGGCTTCGGTGAGGGCCTCCGCAAGCGAGGGGTGGACGAGCAGGCTGTCGAGCAGGTCGTTCACGCGCAGGTGCGCGGTGACTGCGAGGGCGACAACGCTGATCAACTCGCCGGCGTGCCTGCCCACGATGGTGCCGCCCAGCACGACACCGGTGTTGGGGTCGGAGATCAACTTCACGAACCCGCGCGGGTCGTTGTGGATCAGCGCCTTGGCGGTGGTGGAGAACGGCACCTTGGTCACCCTGATCTTGCGTCCGATGGAGAACGCATCGGCCTCCGCCAGCCCGACGTCGGCAATCTCGGGCTGGGTGAAGATCGCCGAGGCGGCCTTGTCATAGTCGAGAATGCGACCGTCACGCGCAGTGCCCATCACGTGCTCGGCGATCTTGCGGCCCTGCATCGACGCCACCGACGAGAGCGGCAGCTTCCCGCTCACGTCCCCCGCGGCGTAGATGTGCGCGATGTTCGTGCGGCAGTGGTCGTCGACTGCGATGAAGCCCCGCTGGTCGAGGGCAACCCCCGCCGCCTCGAGCGACAGGCCCTCCACGTTCGGCTCGGAACCGATGGCCAGCACCACGTGGCTGGCACGCGCCTGGCGGCCGTCGTCGCACTTCACCACCACGTCGTCGCCCTCGCGCTCGATCGACTGCGCACGGGCCCCCTTCAACAGACGCACGCCCCGCTCGAGGAAGCGGTCCTCCAGAGCCGCGGCCGCCTCTGCGTCCTTGCCGGGCAGCACCTGCTGTCGGCTGACCACGAGGGTGACCTCCGAGCCGAACGAGGAGAACATGTGCACGAACTCCACGCCCGTCACACCGGAGCCGACCACGACGATGCTGCGGGGGATCTCCGGCGGGGGGTAACAGTCGCGGGTGGTGAGGATGCGCTCACCGTCGGGTGTCACCCACGCGGGGATGCGCGGCCTCGAGCCCGTGGCGATGACGAAGGCATCCCCCTCGACCGTGGTCTCGCCGTCGGCACCGCGCACCAACACCGAGTCCGGCCCCGTGAACCGGGCCTCTCCCATCAGGATGCGCACGCCCTGGCTCTCGAGGATCTCGGTGGTGCTGGACCGCATGCGCTCGACGATGCCCCCGATGCGGCCGGCGAGCGTGCTGACATCTATCTCCACGTCGCTCTGGCCGACACCCATGCCTGCGAAGCGTTGCGTGGCGCTCATCGCCCCGCCGGTGGCAATCATCGCCTTCGAGGGGATGCAGTCGCGCAGGTGCGCTGCCCCTCCCACGATGTCACGCTCGATCATCGTGACGTCCGCACCGAGCCTCGCGGCCCACGTGGCCGCAGAGTTCCCTCCCGGTCCGCCGCCGATGATCACCACGCGCTTCGTCACGTGTTCAGGCTATCCATCACCCCCGCCACCGGTCGTGAACCGTTCACGGAGAGGTCGTGGTGCTCGTCATCGTTGACGTTGTTGTCGACTCGGGAACAGTCGTGGTGGAGGTGTCCGGCACGGTGGTCGAGGTGGATGTGGTGCTGGTGGTCGTGCTGGTGGACGTCGACACCTCAGGGACGCTGGTGGTCGGAACAGGCACGTTGTTCGGGCAGTACCGGCTGGGGAACCCGAGAGTGTCGCGTCGTTCGCCGACCCACTCGAAATGCATGCCGTCGGCCGGCCAGAAGTTGCCGCCCCACGCGAACCCCCACCTGCGGAAGATGCGCACGATGCGGCAGTCCATCCGCGGTCGTGCGCCCTGTGCGTTGGTGGTGGTGTTCAGGTCGATGGCGGCCCCGAAGGCGTGCCGCGACGGCGACCCGAAGAGGCCGGCGAGGCGGTTGTAGCGCGCGACGTAGCACCCTCCGTAGCGCTGCGAGTTGCGCAGGTCGATGCGGTCCCTCAGGCCCGCCTTCACGATGTCACGGAACGCACCCTCGATCGCATCGACCACCTTCCTGTGGCAGTTGTTCCGCAGCGGCAGCGCCGCGTAGCGGTGCAGCCAGTCGATGTTCGAGGTGCGCCACGGGTCCTCGATGATGATTGCAGCCGATGACGTGGGCCTGAACGCGAACTCGCCGAGCTCCAGCTTCATGGTGGCGAAGCCGAGGGTCGCGTCCGGGTTGGGCGGGTCCCACGAGGTGCGCACGCGGTACCGGGTGCCGAGCGCGAGGCCCCTCGTCCGCAACGCCGTGTACACCTCCGACGGCTTCGCAAAACCGACGATCTCCACCCGCGGTACACCCGTGACCCCGAGGGAGGCACCTGTCGACGACGACATGATGAGGTCCTCGCCGCCCGCGACATCGTTCGGGACGATCATCCCCACGGTGAACCGGCGGATGCGGTTCCGCGAGTCCCGCAGCGTGACCTCGTCACCGACCCGGGCGTCCCTGATGCGCGCCGAGCTCGCGCCCATCAGCACCCCGCCGGTGGAGACGATCCCGGCAGCCTCGTCACCCGCAAGCAGCCGTACGTAGTCCACCGGGAGCACGCGCGTGCCCATCGGCACGCGCCAGCCCTTCGGCTGCCGCATCAGCATCACATCGCCGCGCCGGTAGGCCGTCATCGGGAGCGTTGCGTACCTCGCGGGATGGGCGGTCGCCCCCGCCGTGCGGGCGGCCGAAGAGATGCGCGACACCTCCGCTGTGGTCAGCGGACCGTCACGCGAGATGACGATCACGGGCGGCAGGCCCGTGCCCGACGACCGAGGTGCACCCGATGCCGGGGCGGTGCCCGCAAGAGCGACGACGACGAGAGACACAACCACACTCGACACAGCAAGCACACGTGTCCGGGACATCGGGTCACCGTAGTCGGCGACCGAACCGCTTTCCGACGGGTGCGCACGCCGAACTAGCGTGAGAGGACTGTGAGCGACGAGGACATCTCCCTTTCCGGCAGCGGCCTCGAGGCCGAGAAGGCCCGTCGCATCGCCGCGGTGGAGTCCATGCGGGAGGCCGGCGACAACCCGTACCCGTACAGGTTCGACCGCACCCACACGCTCGCCGAGATCAGGTCCGCCCACGGTGGTCTCGAGCCGGGAGCCGAGACCGACGTGGAGGTCGCGGTGGCTGGCCGCGTGATGCTGAAGCGTGACCAGGGAAAGCTCATCTTCCTCACGCTCCAGGACCGCTCGGGCTCGGTCCAGCTGTTCGTGTCGCGCTCGGTCACCGGTGACTCCGTGTTCGACGCCGTGAACGCGCTCGACCTCGGCGACTGGGTGGGGGCCACCGGCACGGTGATGACGACCCGCAAGGGAGAACTGTCGGTGAAGGTCACATCGTGCGCGCTGCTGTCGAAGGCGGTCCGGCCCCTTCCCGACAAGTGGCACGGAATCACCGACACCGACACGCGTTACCGCCAGCGTTACGCCGACCTCATCGTGAACGAGGAGTCACGGCGCATGTTCGAGGTGCGACATGCCACCATCGCCAGCTTCCGTGCCACCCTGCGCGAGCACGGCTTCATCGAGGTGGAGACACCGGTTCTGCACGTGGAGGCAGGCGGCGCGCACGCCCGCCCGTTCGTCACCCACCACAACGCGCTCGACATGCAGCTCTATCTCCGCATCGCGCTGGAGCTGCACCTCAAGCGACTCATCGTCGGCGGGATGGAGCGTGTGTACGAGATCGGCCGCGTGTTCCGCAACGAGGGCATCTCCACACGCCACAACCCCGAGTTCACGATGATGGAGCTGTACCAGGCCTTCGGTGACTACACGGAGATGATGGCAATCACCGAGCTGCTCATCACCCGCGCGGCTGTTGACGCCACCGGCACCTCGGTGGTGAACATCGACGGATCCCCTGTGGACCTCGCGAGGCCCTGGCGGCGCGTACGGATGGTCGACCTCGTCCGCGAGAAGACGGGGGTTGCTGTTCACCCGTCGATGCCGCGCGCGGAGCTCGCCTCGCTGGCGGCACAGCACGGGGTGAAGGTGGAGGACCGGTTCGGCACCGGCAGGATCATCGAGGAGATGTTCGAGTCACTGTGCGAGCACGAACTGCGCGAGCCCACGTTCGTCACCCACCACCCCGTCGAGATCAGCCCGCTCGCCCGCGTCGACCGCGACGACCCCCATCTCACCGAGAGGTTCGAGCTGTTCGTGGGCGGCCGAGAGCTGGCCAACGGGTACAGCGAGCTGAACGACCCCGTGGAGCAGCGCGCGAGGTTCGAGGACGAGCAGCGCGCCAAGGAGGCCGGCAACGCCGAGGCCGGCACCGTGGACGAGGACTACCTGCGCGCCCTCGAGTACGGCATGCCGCCGACGGGCGGTCTCGGCATCGGCATGGACCGTCTCGCCATGCTCCTCGCCGACACGCAGACCATCCGTGACGTCGTTCTCTTCCCCACTCTTCGACCGGAGGTGATGTAGTCGTGACTGCTGCATGGGGCGTGGGCATCGCCACGCTGGATGCGAACGGTGCCGTGCTCGAGGTGCGCTACCGGGGTCTCGGCCTCGGGGACGCCGTTCCTGCGTCGGCACCCTCGGTGTCGCCGCTCACCGACACCGACCCCGACAGGGCGGTGGCCTTCCGCGAGGTGTCCCTGGTGGTCGACACCTCGGCCGCCCCGGCCGACGGCGCCGATGCATGGCTGCGGTTGCACCTGATGTCGCACAGGCTCATGAAGCCGCGCAGCATGAACCTGGACGGCATCTTCGGGCACCTGCAGAACGTGGCCTGGACCGACCGCGGCCCGGTTCCCGTGGAGGCAATCGAGAGTGTGCAGTGGAACATCGCACGCCACGGTGGCCACCTCGTTGTGCACGGCGTGGACAAGTTCCCGCGCATGGTCGACTACGTCGTCCCCTCGGGTGTGCGCATCGCGGACGCCTCCCGCGTGCGCCTCGGCGCCTATCTGTCCCCGGGCACCACCGTGATGCACGAGGGCTTCTGCAACTTCAACGCCGGCACGCTCGGTGCCTCGATGGTGGAGGGCCGCATCTCGCAGGGTGTCATCGTGGGCGACGGCAGCGACATCGGCGGCGGTGCATCGATCATGGGGACGCTGTCGGGTGGCGGCAAGGAGATGGTCACGATCGGCGAGCGGTGCCTGCTCGGCGCGAATGCAGGCATCGGCATCAGCCTCGGCGATGACTGCGTGGTGGAGGCCGGCCTGTACGTGACGGCGGGAACCGTGGTGCGGGCCCCCGACGGCAACGCCGTGAAGGCGTTGCTGCTGTCGGGTCAGCCGGGACTGCTCTTCCGACGCAACTCACAGACCGGTGCGGTGGAGGCGACGATGCGCAAGGGGTCGTGGGGCGGCCTGAACGCCGACCTACACGCGAACTGACCGGCCGACGATGGACTCCGGGGCACTCGAGAATCTCATCCACCGCAGGGCGAGCGGCATGACCATCGACAGGGAGAAGCAGGTTGACCGCGACCTGCTGGAACGCATCATCCGCGCCGCGGTGGCCGCACCGAACCACCGCAAGACCAGGCCGCTGCGGGTCGCGGTGCTCCAGGGCGAATCGCGTCTCGCGTTCGGCGCCACTGTCGCCGCGGTGATGGAGGCGAACGGCGAGGAAGCCACGAAGGTCGAAAAGGCCCGCACGAAGTACGGCCGTGCACCGGTGGTGCTGGCGGTGGCAGCGGCACCCGGTGAGTCGCCGCTCGAGTCCGACGAGAACATGTTCTCCGTGGCGGCGGGGATCCAGAACATGCTGCTGATGATCGAGGCGTTCGGCTTGACGGCGCTGTGGAGCACGCCCATGTCGGGAGCCGAGGCCGCAATGAACGAGTTCAGCGGTTTCGAGCCCGGTTCACGGATGCTGGGGCTCGTCTATCTCGGCCACGGCACCCGCCCCGCTCCCCCGCGGGACCGGCCCGCACCCGTCGTCAACTGGCTCGACTGAGTTACGGGCGCGTCACCGCCCGGTGAGCGAGGTGAACCAACTCTCGGGATCATCAAGCGTTCCCCGCAGCCTGCGCCACACCGCCGCCACGCCGTCACGTCCCGACGCGGGATACGAGGCGAGACGGGCGGCGAGCTCGTTCGCCCGGGTGAGCACGGTCGAGTCCTCGACAACCTCGGTGACCACACCCAGGCGCAGCAGTTCGGCGGCAGCAATCCGCTCGGCGCGCAGGGTGAGATGGTCGGCAACCGCCGCGCTGTGGCGCAGGTGCAGCCATGCCTGGTTCATCGGCGCGGCGACACCGATCTGCATCTCGGAGACCTGCAGGAAGGAGTTCTGACCGGCCACCACCACGTTCGAGGCCAGGACCAGCGATGCCCCGGCGTTGATGGCGTAGCGCTCCATCGCCAGCACCACCGGCACCGGGCACCGGTACAGCGCCGCGTGCACCAGCGGCCACGCGGTCATCGGGGCCGGCCTCGTGCCGTCGCCGGCCGCCTTCAGGTCGATGCCCGAGCAGAAGACACCCTCGGCCCCCTGCAGCACCACGCATCCAACCGTCGGGTCGCCACTCACTGCCGCGAGCGCATCCCGCAGTTCCTCAACCATCGGCGCCGTCAGCGAGTTCTTGCGCTCCGGCCGGTTGAGGATGATGTTCACGCGCCCGTCATGGCGCTCCACGAGCACGTCGGGCATGTCAGTGGGGCTGGTAGGTGCCGAACACTTCACGCAGGGCGTCGCTCACCTCGCCGAGGGTGGCGTGCGCACGCAACGCCTCCTTCATCGGGTGCAGCAGGTTGCCGGTTGCCCTTGCGGTCTCCCTCACCGCATCGAGGCATGCCTGCACCTTCGCCTGGTCGCGGTTCTCCTTGAACTTCTTCAGGCGGGCGATCTGGTTGACGGCAAGGCTGGGTTCGATCGGGAACACGTTCGGCTCCGGCTCGTTGTCCACCGTGAACTTGTTGACGCCCACAATGACTCGCTCGTCGTCGTCGATGGACTTTGCGTACTGGTACGCACTGTCACCGATCTCGTCCATCTGGAAGCCCGACTCGATGGCCGCCACCGCGCCGCCCATGGCGTCGATGCGCTCGATGTACTCCCACGCGAGTCGCTCCACCTCGTCGGTGAGGGCCTCCACGAAGTACGAGCCAGCCAGTGGGTCGGGGGTGTCGGCGACGCCGCTCTCGTACCCGATGATCTGCTGGGTGCGCAGCGCGATGCGGGCGGCCTCCTCGGTGGGAAGGCCGAGCGCCTCGTCGAACCCGTTGGTGTGCAGGGACTGCGTGCCGCCCAGCACCGCGGCCAGCGACTGGACCGCCACGCGCACCACGTTGTTGAGCGGCTGCTGTGCGGTGAGGGTGGAACCGCCCGTCTGCGTGTGGAAGCGCAGCAGCTTGCTGGCCTCCTTCTTCGCACCGAAACGCTCGGTCATGATGCGGTGCCACATGCGGCGGCTGGCGCGGAACTTCGCCACCTCCTCGAAGAAGTTGTTGTGGCCGTTCCAGAAGAAGGACAGGCGCGGCGCGAAGTCGTCCACGTCGAGGCCGGCATCCACGGCGGCTTGCACGTAGGCGATGGCATCGGACAGCGTGAACGCGATTTCCTGCACCGCGGTGCTGCCGGCCTCGCGGATGTGGTACCCCGAGATCGAGATGGTGTTCCACTTCGGCACGTTGCGCGAGCAGTAGTCGAAGATGTCGGTGATCAGCCTCATCGAGGGCCGCGGCGGGTACACGTAGGTGCCGCGCGCGATGTACTCCTTCAGGATGTCGTTCTGGATGGTGCCGCTGATGGCGGTGGACGGCACTCCCTGCTCCTCGGCCACCAGCTCGTACATCAGCAGCAGGATCGCCGCCGTGGAGTTGATGGTCATCGAGGTCGACACCTTGTCGAGCGGGAGGTCCTTCAGCAGGAGCCGCATGTCGTCGAGGCTGCTGATGGCGACGCCCACCTTGCCCACCTCTCCCTCGGCGCGGGCATGATCGGAGTCGTACCCCATCTGGGTGGGCAGGTCGAACGCACAGGACAGACCCGTCTGGCCGGCCCCGAGCAGGAACTTGAAACGCTCGTTCGTGGACTCCGCCGAGCCGAAGCCGGCGTACTGACGCATCGTCCAGAGCTTCCCCCGGTACATGGTCGGGTACACGCCGCGGGTGTACGGGGCCCTGCCCGGCTCGCCCAGACGGGCCGAGGGATCGAAGTCACCGAGTGACTCCGCGGTGTAGAGGGGGGCGATCTCGATGCCCGAGTCGGTCCGTTTCGCGTCGTCAGCCATGGGTCAAGGCTAGGAGGCGCGGTGCCCGCCGACCCAAGCCGCCCGGGGTGTTCACCCGGGGCCCGGACTGCCGTAATCTCTCGGCATGACCATCACGCCCGATGCACCAGACACCGTCCGCACGATCGACGGGGTTCCCCTCGTCCCGAAGGACGTCACCACCCTGTACATGGAGGACCTGGCGCCCAGGCCCACTGTTGAGGAGGAGCGCCTCCGCCGCAAGCAGAAACTGGCGGGTTCGCTGCGCATCTTCGGTCGCTTCGGCTTCGGCGAGGGCGTGGCCGGCCACATCACCGTGCGCGACCCCGAGTTCCCCGAACTGTTCTGGGTGAACCCGCTCGGCCTGTCGTTCCGGCACATGCGGGTCAGCGACCTCATCCTCGTCGACCACGAGGGCAACGTGGTGTACGGCAAGCACTCCGTGAACCGCGCCGCGTACGTGCTGCACTCCGCGGTGCACGAGGCACGACCCGACGTGGTGGCGGCCGCGCACGCGCACTCCGTGTACGGCAAGGCGTTCAGCTCGCTCGGCATCCCGCTCGACCCGCTCACGCAGGATTCCTGCGCGTTCTACGAGAACAACACCGTCATCTCCGACCACGGCGGTGCCGTGGTGTTCGAGGTGGAGGCCGGTCGCGACTTCGCGAAGGCGTTCGGCATGAACCGCGCCGCGATCCACCAGAACCACGGTCACTTCACCGTCGGTTCCACCATCGACGAGGCGGTGTTCTGGTACGTGTGCTTCGAGCGCTGCGCGCAGGCACAGCTGGCTGCGATGGCCGCCGGCACGCCCAAGCACATCCCCCACGACCTGGCCGTGTACACGCGCGAGAATGCGGGCAACGCAATCACCGGCTGGATGCACTTCCAGCCGCTGTGGCAGGAGATCTGCCGCACAGATCCCGACCTCTTCGACTGACCTCGTTGCCGGTCGACCACAAGGCGGGCCCGGCCACGGGCCTGCTCCACCGCGCGCCCCCGGAGGCTCTGTTCCTGCTGTCTGCAGCCGCGCAGTACTCGGGGGCGGTCATCGCAATCGATCTCTTCGACGACACCAGCCCGTCGGCAGTGTCAGTGGTGCGCGTCGCCGCCGCTGCACTCATCCTGCTCGCCGTGCCGCGGCGGGCATCACAACCGCGCTGGAACGCACGCGACGTGTGGTGGGCGGCGCTGTTCGGCATCTCGACCGCGCTCATGAACCTGTTCTTCTATCTCGGAATCGAACGTCTGCCGCTCGGCAAGGGTGTCACCATCGAGTTCATCGGCCCGGTCGCCGTGGCGGCAGCCCGCACCCGAACCGGACGCAATCTCGTGGCGCTCCTCCTCGCGGCCGCAGGTGTGGTGGTGCTCGGCGGGGTGGAACTCGGTGACGAGCCGCTCGCGCTGATGTGGATCCTCCTTGCGTCAGCGATGTGGGCCGGCTACGTGGTCCTCGGTTCGCGTGTCGCCATGGCCGACCGGGGAGTCGCCGGTCTCGGCGTGGGGCTCGTGTTCGGCGCACTCGTCATCGTGCCGTTCGGTGCGGCTGACGTGATCGACGCCTTCGCCACCCCGCACGTGATCGCACTGGCCGCGCTGGTTGGCCTTCTCTCGAGCGCCGTCGGGTACGGCATCGACCAGTCCACCCTGCGGCGCATCCCGGTGCGGCGCTTCTCGGTGATGCTGGCGCTGCTGCCCGTGACGGCGGTGGTGTTCGGGATGGTGTTCCTGGACCAGAATCCCACCACAGTCGACGTCGTGGGGACGCTCCTCGTGCTGACCGGTGTTGCCACACAGGAGCGCGAGGTGACCGAGCGCCAGCAACGGGGTGCCGACGCGACCTAGCGTGGGCGCACCATGAGGAGAGCCGTCCGCCCCCGCACGGCACGCATCGCCGCGTGCCTGGCTCTCGCCCTCGTTGTGCCGGCACTTCCCGTTCCCTCCGGCCCGGCCGGTGCCGAGCCGCTCCCCCCGTCGGCCGTGATCGTGCGCGGGCGCGGCTTCGGCCACGGCCGGGGAATGAGCCAATGGGGTGCGTACGGCTGGGCCACGAAGCTGAACAAGACGTGGCAGGAGATCCTCGCCTTCTACTACGACAACGGCCATTCCCTCTCCGCCCTCGTCGACACGGACTCCGCGCTGCTGCCGGGCGGCAACATGACGGTCCGGCTCCAGCTGCAGGACAACGTGAACACGTCCGTCGTCTCGGACAACGCCACGCTCATCTGGGTCGGCCAGCCAGGACAGTACGCCGCCCTGGTGGCCGTGCCCACGGGCCGGAACGTGTACTCGGTGTGGGGCTCGGGAACCGCCACGTGTGCAGTGTCGGGCGAGCCGGCAGGGTTCACGAAACTCGCCGAGAATGTCGCGGGTCCGGTGGAGTTCGCCACCCTGAACGGAGCGCAACCGGCCGCGGTGTCGCCCACCGATCTCGTGGGTGTGTGCATCCCGCCCGACAGCACCTACCGGCGCGGCCGGATCCGCTACTACCGCGGCACCGTGCGCGCGGTGAACGACCTGAAGGGCAACCGCCGCACCGTGAACGTGGTGCCGCTCGAGTCGTACGTGCGCGGCGTGGTGCCGCGGGAGTCCCCGGCGGGCTGGGGCGATGCCGCCGGCGGCCTCGGCATGAACGCGCTCCGCGCGCAGGCCGTGGCGGCACGCAGCTACTCGGTGTCGGAGAAGCGCTACTCGTACGCCAAGACCTGCGACACCATGGACTGCCAGGTGTACTGGGGCGCAGCCTCCCGCACCGTCGGGGGTTCCACCCCCGCCATTCTCGAGTACACCCAGAGCGACCGCGCCGTGGCCGAGACGGCCGGCAACGTGATCCGCAACCGGGCAGGAGCTGTGGCACGCACCGAGTTCACCTCGTCGAACGGCGGCCGCACGGCGGCGGGCACCTTCGCCGCGAAGGTCGACGACGGCGACCTCGCTGCCGACGCCCAGCTCCAGACCTGGGCACGCACCCTGTCGGCCGCCGACATCCAGAGGAAGTACCCCTCGATCGGCGTCCTCACCTCCGTTGTCACTGTGCATGACGGTCTCGGCGGCGAGTGGAACGGCTACGCCACGCAGGTCACCATCACCGGCACCGCGGGCACGGTGGTGCGCAAGGCGTGGGACTTCCGCAGCGACTGGAACCTCAACTCACCGTGGTACGACACAGCCGCGGCCCCACCCGTCGACGATGCCGCAGCACCGGTGGGTTCCATCCTCTACATCGGTGACTCCGTGAGCGAGAGCATCGCCACGGAGTTCGCGGCGGTGGTGACCCCCGCCTACCCGGCCCTCACATGGCATGCGTGCTCGGGCCGCGGGCTCGTCGGCGCGGCGTGCATCGGTACGCCCGCGGCCCCGCAGATCGACACCGACGGCATCGGCATCGTGAACGCCACGGAGACCCCGGCCATCGCGATTGTTGCGCTCGGGTACAACGACGACCCCGCGGCCGCCCCGTCGGAGGTGCAGCAGGTGCTGAGCGCACTCGTGGCCAAGGGCGTCCAGCGCATCATCTTCGTGAACCTCTCCACACGTTCGACCACCCGTGCCTACGCGCAGACCAACGCCGCTCTCGTGGCCGCCGCAGCGGCGAACCCGTCGGTCACCGTGCTCGACTGGAACGCCGCGAGCGGGGCCGCCAACCAGTGGCGCTGGTTCGACAACGACTCACTGTGCTGCTGGGTGCACCTGAACGCCACGGGGCAGACCGAGTTCGCCCTGTTCCTGCGCGCCCAGCTCGATGACCTGCGTGCCAATGGTTTGCTGCCGGCCGCGGCGGCAGCCGCACCCGTGGTGCCCGGGCTGCCGCTGGCATCGAGGCACCGGGGCGTGATGGTGCAGAGTGTGCAGAAGACACTGAACAGGGTGCTCGCACTGACCGGGAGGAAGAAACTGGCCACCGACGGCGTCTACGGACGCGCCACCGCAAATGCCGTGCGCACCTTCCAGTCAACCGTGAACCTTCCCGTGACCGGGTCGGTCGACCGCGCCACCTGGGATGCACTCGGCCTCACCGCGCGCCCGGAGCTGGCGGTACTGAAGTCGGGCTCGCGTCATCCGGCGGTGCGCACGGTGCAACGTGCGCTCGCCAAGGTGCTGCGCACGAAGATCACCGTTGACGGCGTGTTCGGGCCGTCGCTCACCCGCCATGTGAAGACGTTCCAGGCACGCGCGGGTCTCCCCCAGAGCGGACGCGTCGGTCCGTCCACGTGGGCCGTGCTGATGGCCACGGCCGCCCGGGCCTGACCCGCGTCAGACGCGGTCGAACTGCTCGCGCCAGTAGGCGTCACCCACCATCTGCGGGTACGCCGCGCGGTACGACTTCTTCAGGCGGCGGTAGGTGCGCAGCAGCTGCACGGTGGTGAGGAACACCTCGCGGCGGATGCGGCGGAACCGCTGGTAGTCACGTTCGCACACGAAACCCTCGTCGAACCGGGGGTGACGGTAGAGGATGCGCCTGTGCCGGATGCCGAGCCCCACGGCGCGCACATCTATCTGGGCCACGCCGACGGCCTCCGACCGCAGGAACCGCGGGAGGTACTGGCCCGCCCCCAGGAACGGGGTGAGCAGGTAGCCGCCGAGGCGGATGAACTTCGGCCGGGGTGAACTGAAACCCAGCGCGATCATCTCGTCCGAAAGCGGGGCCGCCTTCTCCTCGTCGACGCGGCGGATCTCGTCGTGCCTCGCCGCATGGTCGATTCGCATCCACGCCTCGGGGCCGGCGAGGAAGTCCTTCATGCCGTGGATCATGTACTCGGCGCTGGCGTATCGGTGCGAGTACGCATTGCGGAACCCGAACCCGAGGTACCGCCACGCGAGGTGCCTGGCCCTGTGGTCGTCGAAGACCAGCGTGTCGATGAGGGCGAAGTTGCGCACCTCGTAGTACAGCGACGAGGGGTTGTTCTTCAGGGCGAAGTCGGCGTGCCACACGCAGATGCCCTGCATGGTCACCGTGTGCTGGCCGGTGTGCATCAGGCCGAAGGCAACGTCGTCGCCGCGCACGAACACCGGCAGGGGGTTGTCCTTGGCGATGTGCATGGGGAACACGGTGAACCACCATGCGGAGTAGTGCAGGTCCTCCTCGAGCGCGTCGTGCAGCACCTCCGTGCGGCGGCGCATGTCGAGGCCGCGGCCGACCGCGCGCAGCGGGTACACCGCCCGGAACGCGTAGTGAGAGCCCGCCTCGAACTGCAGCCAGGGCTGCTCCTCGCTCATCATCGCCCCGTGCACGCAGAGGTCGTCCGACGTCGCGTGCGACAGGAGCGTGATGGTGCGGGCAATCGCCTCGGGCTCGAGGCTGATGTCGTCGTCCATGAACACCACATGCGTGCTCCAGCCCTCGGCGCGGAACTCCATCAGACCGCGCGCGAACCCGCCGGCACCGCCGAGGTTCGGGTTCGGCACCAGTCGGAACGGCGCGCCGTCGGGCACCACGGGCTCGAGGTTGCGCGCGTTGTCCACCACCAGCACCCGCAGGTGACCGGTGATCTCGGGAACCGAGCACTCGAGTGCCAGCAGGCGCTCGATCGTGCGCAGCACGTACTCCTGGCGGTTGAACGTGGTGATGGCCACACCGAGCCGCACGTCGCGCACCGGCGGGGTGTTCGTGCGCCACTCCCCGCCCCGGAGCGTCACGTTGTCCTCCAGGGCCGTGACCACGACGTACAGCGACTCCGCGTTCAGCTCGCGCAGGTCGGCACACGCCGCGGGCGCACCGTGCTCCTCCGTGGCGATCACGGTGTCAACCCCGTCCGAGTGCGCAACGAGTTCGACCCTCACCCTTCCGCTGACGTCGACGGCGGCGTGCACATCGACGACGTTCGTGAGCCGGCACCACCGGCCGGCAGAGAACGCCCCGAACGTGGTGTCGAACATCGCGGTTGCACCCTTCATCAGGTGCAGGCCCCCGTCATCTGTGACCCCCTCGGCCGCGCGCACGTACAGCGTCGGCTCGGCGAAGCCGGCCGGGGCCACCCGGAACCGGGCCAGCAGGTGCGAGGTCATCCCCCTAGTTTCACAGGGGCTCGACCGTCAGGGAGGGCATTGCGGTGCCCTCCCGACGGGCGACGAGGTACGCGTCGGCCACCTCGAGGGCCTCCTTGATGGTCACGTCCATGTCCAGGTACCGGTACGTGCCGAGCCGGCCGAGGAAGGTCACCCCGGAGGCCGCCCGGGCGGCCCCCACGTAGTTCAGGAGCTGTTCCTTCTCGCGCACCAGCCTGATCGGGTAGTACGGGATGTCGCCCTCCCCCGCGAGCCGGCTGTACTCGCGGTACACCACGGTCCCGTCATGCGACTCCCAGGGCGCAAAGTGCTTGTGCTCTGTGATGCGCGTGTAGGGCACCTCGGGGTCGCAGTAGTTCATCACCGGACAGCCCTGGAAGTCCCCGGTGGCATGTTCGGCCTCGAAGTCGAGCGTGCGGTAGCCGAGCCGACCGTGCTCGTGACCGAACCACTCGTCGATCGGACCCGACCAGAACACATGGTCCGCACCGGCTAGGTCCGCCGGCGACACAGTGACACCGAGGCGCACTTCGATCAACGGATGGTCGAGGATCCGCTCCACGATCGGCGTGTAGCCGTGGCGTGGGATCGCCTGCCACGGGTGGTTGAAGTAGCTGTCCTCGTAGGAGAACCGCACGGGCAGCCGCGCGAGGATGGACGCCGGCAGCTCGGTGGGGGCGAGTCCCCACTGCTTCTGGGTGTAGCCCTTGAAGAAGGCCTCGTACAGCTCGCGGCCGACGAACTTGAGCGCCTGGTCCTCGAACGTCACGGGCGTGCCGATGGAGTCGTCGGCCTTGCCGCGGATGAAGTTCTCTGCCTCGGAGGGCGACATGGTGGCCCCGAAGA
>JBMUAQ010000016.1:0-26088 GCA_049454855.1 Ilumatobacteraceae bacterium | reverse complement strand
TCCTTGTAGTCGGCCAGAACGCCGGCGAGCATGAAGCCGAGAATCAGTGTGACGCCGGTGATGACGGAACCGATCTCGCCGAACCCGGCTATCTCGCCTATCTCCCACACCTCCTGCATCAGGTAACGGGCCACCAGCACAACGGCAACGATGGGCAGCGAACCGAGTAGAAGCCGGAACCTGTTTTTCGAGGAAATCATGTTAGAAACGCTAGCCCAACGACCGACTCGGGGGCGAGGACGCCCCGGCCGCGTTGGCAGTCGTCAGTCAGTATCGGCCGGGCGACGGATCCACTTGGTGTACTCGTCGAGCAGCGTGTGCGAGAGCCGGTGCTCGACGTTCCGCAGCAGCGGGGACTCCTCGTTAGACGGGCTCCCGTGCAGTTCCCAGACCCGTGTGTACAGCGCCTCGGCACGTACAACTAGCTCCCAGATCTCGCGGAGAAGCGCCTCTGCATTCTCCCCCGCTTGGGAGCAGAGTTCGTGCGCCAGTTCCTCGGTGCGGCGGGACAATTCGACCGTCTGCTCCCGGTGGTCCTCGAAACCCTCGTAGAACCGCGATGTCTTACCCATCCGCCCACTGTGACACAAGCCGTGACCCATTCGGCCTCGAACCGCTGCCACGCAGTCAACTTGCTCCGAGTCCGACGAGAACTGGAGGCGACGCCGGGAATCGAACCCGGATAAACGGCTTTGCAGGCCGCTGCGTAAGCCATTCCGCCACGTCGCCAGGTGCGGCGAACCGCACCGGAACGATGCTATCGGCCGACCGGGGCACTCCCCCGCGGGATCTCAGCCCCTGCGCACGGCGTGGAAGATGGTGCGGGTTCCGCTGGAGAGCAGCATCCGCGATCGAACATCGAATCTCTCGTTCAACAGGCGCTCGAACTCGTCCAGGTTGAAGTCGGAGTGGATTCCCTCGCGCTTGTTGGTGAGCAGCTTGCGCACCATGGGATCGTCAGCGTGGGGCATCTCGATCACGATCTCTGGTGCGAGGTCGGCGAGCATGTCGAGCTGCGCGGAGACCGGGATGTTGAACGTGATTGCGACGTGATGGATGACCGCGAGGTAGAGGACGATGTCGGGACGGCCGCGGTCGAACACGCCGGGACGCTCCCTGCCGCGCCACCCGATGCCGCCGCCGGAGTCCGACATGTCGACGTACAGGGGCAGGATCCTCTCGTTGCCCTGCGACCTCAGTGAGTTGTACAGACGGTCGACCACCAGGGGGTCGGCATCCATCGCAACCACATGGTCGGTGTGCGCCGATGCGATGTGGCTGAAGCGGCCGTCGTTGCAGCCGATGTCGAACACCAGACGACGCGGCGAGGAGGCCACGGCATCGCGCACGAAGCGCTCCTTCTCGTCGAGGCTGTTCTCTGTGTAGTGCGCCCGCTCGGTGTACTCCGACCACGTCGACTTCCTGTCGCCGAGGGTGAGCGAACCGACGAGCTTCTCGAGCTTGCGCAACGTGGCATCGAGCACCGCCGCGCTCATGCCGGCCTTTGCGGCCTCCTTCTTCACGTCGGTGTCGGAGTCCGCGAAGCGGTTCTGTGCGGCGGCGTGCAGAACCACGTGCGTCAGGCGGCCCTTGCGCGGGTGACGCAGGCTCGCCGGAAGAAGCTTGCGCATCGTGTCGGGGCTGATGCCGTTCACCGCTCCGCGCAGGAGGGGCTGGAAGCCGACGCCGAGGTACGACTGCAGCATCAACGGGTAGAGGAACATCTCGCAGAACTGCCGGTACCCGTACCAGGGGTCGGACTTTCGGCGGACCTCGAAGGAGCCGGCGTCGATGAACTGCGGCCGCGACCCGATGAACTGCACGTTGTAGGGGGTTGCGTCCTTCAGTCCCACCCCGTCGGCGAGTGCCGCTCGGGTGAGCCTCAGCTGCAGCAGGGCGGCGTCCCTCAGCATCGAGAATGTCCACTCGTACGGGTACGAGATGAACGGAACGCGCGGGTGCGTCATCGCGGCCGCCCACGGCGCGCCGAGGCCCACGGAGTCCGGCTCGACGACCGAGGAAGAGATGAGGTCACCTGATGAGAGGGCGTCCTGCACGGACTTCTTCTGCCAGACGGCATCGAGGTCGGCCTTGCCTGCCGCCGTGAAGGCCCGCACGACGGTGTCGGGGCCCACGAACACCCGGCTCAGGGGGTCACGAAACGACCCCGGGTCCTGCTGGACGGAGGTCATGGGTTCAGTCGTGCGCGGACTGCGACCCGGCGTCGTCGGGGTCGCTCTCGGGCATCGGCTTGCCGGTGACCTTCGACTTCAGACGGGCCATCCCCATCTTGAAGGCCACGCCGATGCCGGCGACACCACCCGCGATGGCGGTCACGATCATGGAGCCGGTGCCGGCATCGAGATACGAAATCATGGCTCCGACACTACTCCAGTGTCTTTCGGAGGGTGGGGACGCGCAGTGGGGCCCCCGGGCCCCCAAACCACCGGCCGCCCCGAATCCCGCCTCACTAGCCTTGTCGCGTGACGGATTCGCCCGAGACCACCGCCGTGACCGCCGGCCGCGGGGATTCCGGCTCGCTCGCGCCGGCACTGTGGCCCACCACGGTGTGGCAGACGGAGGGCCTCGATGACACCTCGCGCCGCGCCACCGGGGTGCGCCAGGGTGGCCTGTACAGCCGGTACTCGAACCCCACGGTGCGCCAGTTCGAGGAGGCGGTTGCCGCGCTCGAGGGCGCGGAGTCCGCGCTCGCATTCGCCTCCGGCATGGGGGCGATCGCCTCGGTGGTGCTCGCACTGTGCGGCAACGGCTCGCACATCGTGGCCCAGAACAACCTGTACGGCGCCACGATGAGCTTCCTGCGCGGGCCCTGCACCCGTTTCGGCATCGACGTGACGTTCGTGGAGCCAACCACGCGCGGTTCCTTTGCCGCGGCGGTGCAGCCCGGCCGCACGATGCTCGTCATCGCGGAGTCACCGTCGAACCCGCGCCTGGCTCTCACCGACCTCTCCGAGCTCGGCGCCATCAAGGGTCCGTTCACCATGGTCGACTCCACCATGGCCACCCCGCTCGGACAGCACCCGCTCGACTTCGGTGTGGACATGGTGCTGCACTCGGCCACCAAGGGCATCGGCGGGCACAACGACGCCCTGCTCGGTGTGGTGGCGGGCTCGGCAGATCTCCTGGACGAGGTGTGGGCGTACTCGGTGATGCACGGTGCAGTTGCCTCTCCCCACGATGCACTGAACGCACTCCGCGGCATGCGCACGCTCGCCGTGCGCACCGCACACCAGCACACCACCGCACTGCGTCTCGGCGACGCACTCGCGTCGCACGCACGCGTCCGCTCCACCATTCACCCCTTCCTCGAGAGCCATCCCCAGCACCGGCTGGCACGGGCACAGATGCGCATGGGGGGAACCCTGCTCGCACTCGACATCGACGGCGGCACGGACGCCTGCCGGTCGGTGATCTCGCGGCTGCGCCTTGCCCGCCCGGCCACGAGCTTCGGCGGCCCCGAGACTCTCGTGTGTCACCCGGCAACAAGCACCCATGCGGGACTGTCGGTCGATGATCTCTCCGCGATGCAGGTCAGTGACGGGCTCCTGCGGGTGTCGGTGGGCCTCGAGAACGCCGACGACCTCCTCGCCGACTTCACGCAGGCGCTGGCGGGCTGAGCCCGGTCAACCCTTCCGCGGGGGCCGCGGGAGGAACGCGCTGGTACGGCGCACGTAGTCCTCGTAGCCCGGACGGCGCTTGGCCATGCTGTGCTCGAGCATCGGCACGCCCGACACCCGCGTCAACAGGAACGTCATCACCACCGGGCCGATGAGACCGACGGCCGCCGTGCCGGCCTCCGCGGCGACGATGCCGATGCCCCACCACTGCACCGCGTCGCCGAAGTAGTTCGGGTGGCGGGTGAGGCTCCAGAGCCCCCTGTCCATCACCTTGCCGGCGTTCGCGGGATCCTTCTTGAACCGGGCGAGCTGTGCGTCGCCCACCGTCTCGAACAGGAACCCCACCATCCAGAGCAGAACCCCGATGACCGCGAGGGGGCCCACCGAGACACCGTCGTCGGCCTGGCCGAGCTGAACGGGAAGCGACACCACCCACATCAGGGCGCCCTGGAACGCGAACACCGTGTAGAGGCTGACGAACGGGAAACGTGCACCGTGCTTGCGGCGCATCAACACGTACCGGAAGTCCTCGCCGTGGCCGATGTTGCGCCTCCCGAGGTACAGCGCGAGCCGCAGCCCCCACAGGGTGACGAGAAGTGTCAGCAAGTTTTGACGCGCGGGGTCACCGTCCACCGTGAGCCTGACGGTCCACGCCACCACCACGAAGCCGAGACCCCACACGATGTCGACGATGGATGCATTCTTGATCATCACGCTGATGACCCACGTGGTGAGCATCACCGTGACGATTGCAAGCGCGGAGGCAATCATCGCTGTTCCCATGGGTCACTCCCTCATGATCCTGGCACCTGGGCGAACATCGCCACGGCCTCGTCCATTTCAACCCATCTGCGGTCGATCCATTCCTCGAAACCCGCACCGGAGGGCACCTCATCCCGTGGATGGAACGTGACCACCACGTGTGCCCTGACGGAACGCTCCGACAGTGCCTCCAGCATCCCCGGGAAGGTGTCGAGGCCGTCAAGCCCCTCGTGCCACACGGTCACCACATCGGCATGCGGAGCCGCCGCGAGCAGGGCGCCCGCACCGGCGGGCTTGGGCGGCAGCAACCGGCGCAGTCCCGACAGACGCGAGTGGCGCTCGGGGTGGCGTTCGGCGAGACGTGCGAGCTCGCGTTCCTGCTTCGAGGGGTTCGCCCTGCTGCCCTCGGGGAAGATGACGGCGGCGTCGCCCTCGGCGAGGCCCTCCATCATCGCCGAGAGGGCCTCGAGCTCGGCCTGCACGTTGCCGGTGCCGCGGTGCACGAAGCAGTTCGGGGTGCGGTGGCCGAGTATGTCGAGACACGGGACGTTCTGCAGGTCGCTCTTCAGCACGTAGCGCGGCCTGAGCCCCATCGTGTTGTTCACCACGAAGCAACTGATGATGGAGTCCGCGAGGCTCGCGTGCCGCGCAAGAACCACGTAGGGCCCGCGGCCGGCATGTTCGGCGCCGATCACCTCCACGCGGAGGCCCACGGTGATGCGCAACGCCACGATGATGTTGCGGCACCACCACGCCTGCACCGCGCGGTGGGCACCGCGGTTGCGGTGCTGTCCCGCCACCCACAGACCGAACAGCGTGATCACCCCGGCCAGCTCGTTCCAGGCCCACAGCAGACCGAACGCAAGGAGGCGCATGGTGGGCAGGCGACGCTTGCCGCGGACCAGGTCATACAGGGCTGTGAGCGGGGCCCACAGCGGCACCAGGCCGGTGAGCAGCACGACAATCAGCACCAGAACGGACACGGTCACTGTCCGGCGGATACCCCCATGCGCCACGCAACGACACTATGCCCCCTACTCCTCGGTAGGGAGCGACTGTCCCGTCGGCCGCCTCCGGTCCGTTTGACCCTTGTGGGGCAGGGATTCGGGCTTGACATTTTGTAAAGTCAGCACATGAGCGAGGTTGCCGACGCAGTGTCCACCGTGTCCTTCGAGGTGAACGGCACCCCCGTGAGCGTGCGCTCCGACCACCCCCACCTGCTCGCCGCCCTGCGCGAGGAACTGGGCGTCACCTCCGCCAAGGACGGCTGCTCCCCGTCCGGTCAGTGCGGTTGCTGCACCGTGATGATCGACGGCAAGGCCCAGGTGAGTTGTCAGTTCCCCGTGGCCCGGGCCGAGGGCAGGAGCATCACCACCCTGGAGGGGGTCGCCGAGGAGGAGCGCGAGCGTTTCGCGAACGCATTCGCAGCCTGCGGAGGACTGCAGTGCGGCTTCTGCATCCCGGGCATCGTGATGCGCGCAAAGTCGCAGATCGACAAGAAGGGCGCCGACCTGAAGCGTTCCGACATGGCCCGTCACCTCGGCGCCCACCTGTGCAGGTGCACGGGGTACGTGAAGGTGCTGGATGCGATCGAGACCGTCGCCAAGGGCACGCCCGTCGAGGTGTGCCAGCCGGGCGGGGTCGGTTCGCGCGGGGTGAAGTACGAATCCACCCTGCTCGCGCTCGGTGACCGCCACTACGTGGACGACATGCGCGTCGAGGGGATGCTCCATGCCGCACTCCGTCTCACAGAGCACGTGCGGGCCGACATCCTCCGCATCGACACATCGGCCGCCGAGGCGGCGCCGGGGGTTGTTGCCGTGTACACGCGGCGCGACGTGCCGGGACAGAACAAGGTCGGCATCATCCACAAGGACTGGCCGGTGTTCATCGGTGAGGGCGAGCGCACCTCGTATGCCGGCGACGTGCTTGCCATCGTCGTTGCCGACACGAAGGTCAACGCCCGCGCCGCGGCGCAACTCGTGAAGGTCGACTACCGGCCGTTGCGCCCCATCGTCGACGCAGTCGCGGCAATCGACGACCCGGAGATCGCCGTGCACGGCACGGACTCGAACGTCCTGTCGCGCAGTGAGTACTCACGCGGGGATGCTGATGCCGCACTCGCCGCAAGCGCACACGTCGTGCACGAGACGTTCCGCACACAGCGCATCGAGCACGCGTTCCTCGAGCCCGAGAGCACCCTTGCGGTCCCCGACCCCGCAACTGGCACGATGCACGTGTACTCGGGCGGCCAGGGCGTGTGGGACGACCGTGACCAGATCTGCGCGCTGCTCGACGTGTCCACCGACCGGGTCACCGTGGAGCTGGTGTCGAACGGCGGCGCGTTCGGCGGCAAGGAGGACATGTCGAACCAGGGCCAGACTGCACTCGCCGCCTGGCTGCTGCAGCGGCCGGTGAAGTGCACCCTCTCGCGCGAGGAGAGCCTGCTCATCCACGCCAAGCGCCACCCGATTCTCATGGAGTACTCCGTGGGCTGCGATGCCGAGGGGAAGCTCACCGCGGTCCGCGCCCGGATGATCGGCGACTCAGGCTCGTACGCATCAGTGGGCATGAAGGTGCTCGAACGTGCGGCCGGACACGCCACCGGCCCGTACCACACCCCCACCGTCGACGTCGCGAGCATCGCCGTGCGCACGAACAACCCGGTGTGCGGCGCGTTCCGCGGGTTCGGGGCGAACCAGGCGCAGTTTGCCATGGAAGGCTGCCTCGACCGCCTCGCCGACAAGGTCGGCATCTCGGGTTGGGAGATCCGCAAGCGCAACGTGATCAAGCCCGGCGAGGTATGGGGACCCGGCCAGATCATGGACGACGGGTGTCTCGGCGCCGAGACCTGCCTCGACGAGGTGAAGGCCGACTACGACGCAGCCGTGGCGGCAGGCAAGGCCGTGGGCCTCGGCCTCGGCCTCAAGAACTCGGGCCTCGGAAACGGGTTCCGCGAGGTCACGCGCGCCGTGGTGCGGTTCTGCGACGACGGCACGGTGGAGGTCCGCCACGGCTGGACCGAGATGGGACAGGGCGTCCACACCGTGGCGCTGCAGGTTGCCGTGGAGGAACTCGGCATCGATGCCGGACGCATCCGTGTGCTGGTGGACACCACCCGCCAGCTCGGGTTCGGCCAGACCACCGGTTCGCGTGGCACGTTGATGGCCGCCGCAAGCGTGAAGGCCGCGTGTGATGCCGCCAAGGCGGCGGGATGCACCCCCAACGTCGACCACTGCGGCGAGCACGTCGTCGACTGGACACACCACCTCGGCGACCCCGAGCACCCGAACCCCACCATCCACTCCGCATTCGGGTACGCGGCTCAGATGGTGGTGATGGACCCTGCCACGCAGGCCATCGAGAAGGTGGTGGCGGTGCACGACGTCGGCCGTGCGGTGAACCCCACTCTCTGCGAGGGGCAGATCGAGGGAGCCGTGCACATGGGGCTCGGTTACGCCCTCACCGAGGACTTCCCGAGTGACGAGACCGGTTTCCCCACCAACATGACTCTGCGTTCGCTCGGCATCATCCGCGCCAAGGACATGCCGCCGGTCGACGTGCGCATCGTGGAGTGCCCGCAGCCCCGCAGCCCCTACGGCATCAAGGGAGTGGGCGAGATCGGCCTCGTCCCCACCGCACCTGCCGTGGCCGCAGCCCTCAGGGCAGCCGACGGACTGTGGCGCACCACACTCCCCATGAAGCCCAAGAACACCGACACCGACGACTGACCCGCGACGAACGAGGACACGAACATGACCAGCCCCGCCGCCATCTACCTGCAGGACGCCCACCCGATAACCGAGGGCATGGACTACGTGCGCTATGCCGAGCAGAAGGGCTTCGAGGCCGTGTGGCAGGCCGACAGCCGTCTCGTGCGCGACGCCATCGTCCCGATGTCGGCGTTCGCGGCCGTCACCGACCGCATCAAGATCGGCTCGGGCGTGGTCGACTGCTGGACCCGCAACCCCGCGCGGCTCGCCGCGACGTTCTCCACCCTGGATGACCTCGCCCCCGGCCGTGTCATCCTCGGCATCGGCGCGTGGTGGGACCCCCTTGCGGCAAAGGTGGGGGTCAGCCGGGCCAAGCCCCTGCGCGCGATGCGCGAGATCATCACCTCGGTGCGTGCACTGCTGCACAACGAGACCGTCACGTTCCATGGCGAGTTCGTGAACCTCGACGGGGTGGAGCTCGACTACGTGTACCAGGAGCGCCGCCCGAAGGACGTCCCGATCTACCTCGGCGCCACCGGCATGCAGATGATGGAGCTCGCAGGCGAGATCGCCGACGGCGTGGTTCTGAACTACCTGGTCTCCCCCGACTACAACCGCACCGCCATCGAGGCACTCGCGAAGGGTGCCGACAAGGCCGGACGCCGCTGGGAGGACATCGACCGCCCGCAGCTGGTGGTGTGCAGCGTGCACGAGGACCGCAAGACCGCACTCGACATGGCCCGGCTGATGGTCACCCAGTACCTCGGCCAGCAGCCGCACATCATGAAGGCATCGGGTGTTCCCCAGTCGCTGCTCGACAAGGTGGGCGAGGTGCTCACCTGGCCCGCCACCCACGAGCAGGTCGTCGCGGCCTCGAAGCTGGTGCCCGACGAGATCGTGCAGATGCTCACCGCATCGGGCACCGCCGAGGACGCGCGCGCAAAGGTGCGCGAGTACATGCGCGACGGCGCCACCTGCCCCATCCTGTACCCGCTCGGGGACGTGAGGGCCATGATCGACGCGTTCTCCGGCTGGACGGCCTGAGCGCACCCGCCGCCGAATACCCTGAGCGACCGTGACGTCGCGCAGGATCCTCACCTCCAGGCTCGAGGGTTTCGGGGCGTCGGTGTTCGCCGAGATGACCGCCCTTGCCGTGGCGACCGGCTCGGTGAACCTGGGCCAGGGCTTCCCCGACTACGACGGACCACCCGAGGTGCTCGAGACCGCGCGCGATCAGATAGCCGCCGGCGCGAACCAGTACCCGCCGGGCACCGGCACTTCCGATCTGCGCAGTGCCGTCAGCGAGCACCAGAAGCGCTTCTGGGGGATCGACCTCGACCCTGACACCGAGGTGCTCGTGACGATGGGTGCCACCGAGGCGATTGCCGCGGCGCTGCTCGGCATTCTCGACACGGGCGACGAGGTGATCGTGTTCGAACCGCTGTTCGACACGTACGCAGCATGCGTGTCGCTCGCGGGCGGCGTGGCGGTGCCGGTCACGTTGCGTCCCGACCCCACCGGACGCTTCACCTTCGACCCCGATGAGCTCCGCCGTGCGGTGACACCGCGCACCAAGATCGTCCTCCTCAACTCGCCGCACAACCCGACTGGCACCGTTTTCACTCTCGAGGAACTCGGCCACGTGGCCGACATCGCCGCTGCCCACGATCTCATCGTGGTGTCCGACGAGGTGTACGAGCACCTCACGTTCGACGGGGCGGTGCACACACCGATTGCGACGCTGCCGGGGATGCGCGAACGCACGGTCACGGTGTCGTCGGGTGGGAAGTCCTTCAACACCACGGGGTGGAAGATCGGATGGGCATGCGGGCCCGCGCCGCTCGTGAACGCGGTCCGCATGGCCAAGCAGCTGTTCACGTTCGCGGGCGGCACCCCGTTCCAGGCGGCCATCGCGGTCGGGCTGCGTCTCCCCGACCCGTACTTCGTCCACCTGGCGGCTGACCTGCAGACGAAGCGCGACCTGCTGGATGCGGGCCTGCGTGCCGCGGGCCTCGTGCCCCACCGTGCCGAGGGCACCTACTTCCTGACCGCCGACATCCGACCGTTGCGTCCCGACGGCGACGGCACGGCGTTCTGCAGGGCGATGCCGTCCGCATGCGGCGTGGTCGCCATTCCCGCAGGTGTGCTGTACACCGCATCCGGCGAGCCGGGGGGCCGCCACATCGTGCGGTTCGCGTTCTGCAAACAGACATCGACCATCGAGGAGGCGGCGCGCAGGTTGGCCGCCTCGGGTGGGAGGATGACAGCGTGAAGGTTGCGGTCATTCAGCACGACATCGTGTGGGCCGACAGGGAAGCCAACTTCGCGCGGCTCCGTCCGCTGGTGGCAGAGGCAGCCGGCAGCGGGGCGCGGCTCGTTCTGCTGTCGGAGATGTTCTCCACCGGCTTCGTGGTGGACCGCGACGACATCGGCGAACCCACCGACGGACCGAGCAGCGTCTTCCTCGCGGAGACGGCCGGCGCCCACGGGGTGTGGGTGGGCGGCAGCTGCCCCGAGACGCGACCAGACGACCCGCGACCGTTCAATTCGTTCGTGCTCGCCTCCCCCGACGGCGAACTGCACAGGTACGCCAAGATCCACCCGTTCACTTTCGGGGGCGAGCACCGTCACTTCCGCGCCGGCGCCGAGCATGTCACCGTGCAGGTTGACGACCTCCGGGTGTCGATGTTCGTGTGCTACGACCTGCGCTTCGCCGATGAGTTCTGGGGGCTCGCCGGCAGCACCGACCTCTACCTCGTGCCCGCCAACTGGCCCGCGAGCCGTCGCGAGCACTGGATTGCACTCCTTCGTGCGCGGGCCATCGAGAACCAGGCCTGGGTGATGGGGGCGAACCGCGTGGGCGAGGGCGGTGGCCTCTCGTACTGCGGCGACTCACGCATCGTCGACCCGCTCGGCAACGAGACCGTCGCCGCCGGCGGTGAGTGCATCACGTACGCCGACATCACGCCGGTTTCTGTGTCGGACGTGCGCACGCGCTTCCCGTTCCTGCAGGACAGGCGCGGCTGACCCTCTGCTGCGTCCGCTCCTCAGGGACGCGGATCGATCGGCGTGAGCACGCCCATCGCCTGCTCGATCTGTTCTGCCACCGCCAGCACGCGCAGGTCGGTGTAGCGGTCACCGATGACCTGCACTCCCACCGGCAGACCGTCGGCCATGCCGGCGGGCACCACGGCGCAGGGGAGGCCGAGCAGGTTGCCCGGCAGTACGGGACGCATCAGCTCGAGGGTTCCCATCGACCCGTCATCGCCGGAGATGTCCCAGTCGGCCTCAAATGCGGGTTGCGTCCAGGTGGGGGTGAGCAGCACCGGGTGGTCGACGAACCACTCGCCCCACCGCCGGGCCACGCCGTCACGCTGGCCGTGCATGAGGTAGTGCTCGAGCCATGACATCTTCGGGAACCGGTCGAGAGCGTTTGCGATGAGCGCACGACCCCCGTCCCCCATCACCATCTCGAGCTGGTCGCGGATGTCGTGCAGCTCCGTGAAGAGCATGCCCGCCCACAGCAGGAACGACAGCTCGTAGTCGGGCGGCGTTGCCTCCACAACGCGGTGACCGGCCCGCTCGAGCGCATCACCCGCGGCACGCACCGCAGCCACGATCCCCGGGTGTGTGGAGCCGCCCGGTGGGTCGGCCAGCACCGCGACGGTGAGCTTCTCCCCCGGCGCGAGGTCGGTGAGCACCGCGGGCACGCTGACCGGGTCGCGGGGGTCGAAACCCGCGACGGTCTCCAGGCCGGCGCGCACGTCGGCGACCCGTCTCGCCATCACGCCCTGGTTCAGCATCACCTGCGACGACAGCGAACGGTCGGGGGTGGGGAACACCTGGGTGTCGGGCACCACGCCACGCGACGGTTTGATGGAGGCGATGCCGCATGCGTGCGCGGGGTTGCGCAACGAGCCGCCGATGTCGTTGCCGAGACCGATGGGAGACATGCCCGTGGCCAGGGCCGCGGCCTCCCCGCCGCTCGAACCACCCGCCGTGCGCGACGGGTTCCAGGGGTTCCTCGTGCGGCCGTGGAGCGTCGAATCGGTGTGGATGCGCAGGCCCATGTCGGGGAGGTTCGTGCGGCCGATCGGAATCGCGCCCGCCGCCAGCATCCGCTCCACCACGGGGGCCGAGACGGGAGCAATCGCACCGGCGAAGATCGGCACGCCGTTCGTGGTGGCCTGCCCCTCCACGTCGATGTTCTCCTTGATCGTCAGCGGCACACCGTGGAACCGTCCGAGCGGGCCCCCTGCACGCACCGCACGGTCGGCCGCATCGGCGGCCTCGAGGGCGGATTGTGCGAGCACCTTCACCACCGCGTTCACCGCGGGGTTCACCTCCTCGATGCGTGCGCGGTGGGACTCCACCACCTCGCGGCTGGTCAGTGAACCGGCGCGGATCGCAGCGGCAAGCTCGAGTGCACCGAGGCGCCAGGGTTCGTTCGCCATGTCCGCCTCACACCATCCTGAACGTGACCGGCAGGCGCTTCAGGCCGCCGACAAAGGTGGTCTTCATGAGAGCGGGCTCACCGTCGAGAGCGAACGACTCCACCCGCTTCACGAGCTCGGTGAACACGGCCTTGATCTCCATCCGCGCCAGCATCGCCCCCAGGCAGTAGTGCACCCCGAACCCGAAGGCGAGATGCTTGTTCGGGGAGCGGCCGATGTCGAAGGTGTACGGGTTCTCGAACACGTCCTCGTCGCGGTTTGCCGACGGGTACGACAGCAGCACCGACTCCCCCTTGCGGACCGTGTGACCGCTCGCGAGGGTGTGGTCCTGCGTGGCTGTGCGCATGAAGTGCTTCACCGGGGTCGTCCAGCGGATGATCTCGTCGGCCGCGGTGGCGACCAGGGACGGGTCGTTCCTGAGGCGCTCCCACTGGTCGGGGTTCTGGATCATCGCGAGGACACCGCCGGCCATCGCCGACGCGGTCGTGTCGTGACCGGCCGTGGCCGTGATCACGTAGTACGAGATGGTCTGCATCATCGTGAGTTCCTCGCCGTTGATGCGGCCGTTCGCCACCGCGGAGGCGAGGTCGTCGGTCGGGTTCGACCTCCGCTCCTCGGTGATGCGGGTGAAGTAGGCGAAGAAGTCCTGGATGACGGCGATGAGGGCGTTCGGGTCGTCGTCGCGCCGGAGATCCTCGTCGGCCGCACCGAAGAGCTCCTGGGTCAGCTTGAGCATCCGCGGGTAGTCGCTCTCGGGCAACCCGAGGATGTGCAGGATCACGTTCAGCGGGTACTGCATGGCGAAGTCACGGGAGAAGTCGCACCTGCCGCCCATGTCCGCCAGCTTGTCGACGTACCGCACCGCCAGGCCCGCGAGGCGCTCGTCGAGTTTCGAGAGGTTCTTCGGGAGGAACCACTCGCTGGTGACCCCGCGGAGCTCCCGGTGTTCCGGGTCGTCCACGTGGATCAGCGTGCGCAGCATGTGCCCGTTCTCCGCGTTTCGTGCGTCGGACTCCGCGGGCCCGAGAACCGGCCGCGGCTCGTTGAGGAAAATGTCGTTGTGCAGCTCGATCTCGAGGACGTCGGCGTGCTTCGTGACGGCCCAGAACGGGTTCACCTCGCCGTTCGGGTGCTCCACCCAGTGCACGGGTGACTCCGCCCGCAGTGTGCGGCACGCCTCCTCGAAGAGTGCCTCGTTCGCGTATGCCTCGGGTGTGTAGAACACCGCGCCGGCCTCGGCTGGTGACATGGCCATGTGAACCCCCTATTCCCTCCATAATCTTCCCCCACGGCGGTGACCCTGGGCCAAACGGGCGCCGTCGTAGGCTTGATACATGGACGACGCGCGGACCCCGTCGACGGTCCGCAGGCTCCTCCCCCTTGCCGGCGTGGTGGTCGGGGTGCTCGGCATCGGGTTCGTGGCACGCACCGTGTGGGTGCGACGCGACGAGGTCGGGGACGCATTCTCCGGCATCGATCCTCTGCCGCTCGCGGCGAGTCTCCTGCTCGGACTGGCCGCAATGTCGTTGATCGGCTCCCTGTGGACGTCGATGCTGCGGGCACGGGGTCATGAGGCTCCCCGCAACCGGGCGATGTCGTGGTACTTCGTGGGGCAACTCGGCAAGTACGTGCCGGGCGGGATCTGGCCGATCGTGGGCCGTGCCGAACTGGCGGTTCGCGGTGGCGTGCCCCGCGGCCCGGCGTACGCGGCCACCGGCTCGTCGCTGCTCGCCACCTATGCGGCAGCCCCCCTTGCGGCCGGAGCGGGGGCCCTGCTCGACGGCCGGCACACAGTGACCGGCGCGACGATCGTGCTCGCCTACGTGCTTCTGTGGGCGGACATGGGCAGTGACGGTTTCGTGCGCGGTCTCACCGGGGTTGTCACCCGCATCACGGGGCGAGAGGTTCAAGTGCCGCCGCGGTCGGAGTTCTTCCGCCAGATTGCACGTCACGCACCTGCATGGGTGCTGATGTCACTCAGCACCTCGGTGACGGCCCAGGCGTTCGGCGCGCACATCGGTGTGGCAGAGATGCTGTACGTGACGTCGCTGTCGTGGCTGGTGGGCTTCGTGGTTCCCGGGGTTCCCGGCGGCATCGGGGTGCGTGAGGCAGTGTTCACCGGCATTGCAGGACCGTCGACAGGAACCGCCGTGGCCGTGTCGGTTGCTCTCGCGAGCCGGGTGGTGTTCATGGCGGTCGACCTCACGGGCGCCGTCGTGTCATCGGTTGTGGCCGGCCGCGCACGGCACATCTCAGCGGAACGCTGACAATTTTTCCCGCGGTATCTCGCGGCGCTGGCCGCTGAGACTCTTCACGCGCAGGATGCGCACCGCGAACCACCGCACGTAGCGCATCACGTACGAACGCAGCTCGAGCGTGGCCTTGCGCACCTTCATGTACCGGTACCTGCGGTTCGCCATGAGGGACTGCTTGCGCACGAGTTCGCGGTGGAACTTCGCAACCTGTCGCCGCGGTTTCGGGGTGCCGTGGCCAAGGTTCGGCCCGCGCAGGTCGGGAACGTGCCCTCCGAGCGAGCGAAGGTGCTCCGCGTACGCGTAGGCAAACTCGCCGAACACCACGCGGTCGGTCTGGGACTCGCGGATCTCCTCCTCGCTGACCTCCACCGACACGCACGAGCCGGACGCCACGAGCCGGCCGAGCACCTGCTCGGCGAAGCGGGTGCGGCACACGATCAGGCTGATGCCGGTCTTCGTGAACACAGTGCTCGGCAGCCAGGCATCGCCCACCACGAGGTCGGCGAGGAAGTTGCCGTGGTTCACGCACACGTGGCAGCGCGACGTGTTGAAGTGACGGTCGAATGCCACCTGGTAGCCGAAGTCCACACGCCGGCTTGCCGAGTACGTGGAACCGTCGCGGGTGGTCACGGTGAGCTTCCCCACCGGGCCGCCGCCGCGGTACGAGATGTCGGCGATGTCGGCGGGGTCGTACCCGAGGTACTCGCCCATCGCCTCGATGCTGTGGTGCGAGTACTGCCAACCGCACAGCAGCCCCACCGTCAGCACCACCCGCCCGCGGAGGTGCGGCTCGAACCGTCTCACCCACGACCACAGACCCTCGAGCTGGCACGGGATCGCCACAACGGCGAGCCGGCCGGGAGTTTCGCGCAGCAACCGCAGCGCCGACACCTGGTGGAGGTTGTGGTAGATGCTGCCGGGGAGCGTGTCGACGTCCTCCGCGCTCGTCACGAGCCGGGCGGCAAACTCGATGCCGTCCACGTGGTCGAGCGCGATCACCCCGTCGATGTCGCCGGAGGCCAGCAGCGACCGCAGCACCTCCTTGATGAGACCGCCGCTGCTCGCGTTCATGTTGCGGTCGTGGTCGGTGCTCTGCGCGAGGTGCACCGAACGCACGACGCCGTAGGGCCCTGCGGTGGCCCCGGGGAACAGATAGTCCTGTAGCCCTGCGTAGTCCACGGCCACTGCTGGGCACACGGAGGCGGCGTCCGCCGAACCCACTGTTGTCGGCTCGTACACGAGGCTGCGCGGGTTCAGCTCCACACGGACCGACCCGTCAGCCATCTCGCAGGCACCGCACCCGATGCACATCCCCGACGAGATCACCCCGGACAGGTCACCCGACACGTTCATCGGGGCGAGCCCCCCGCGGCTGCATGGATCACCGCGAAGTTGCGCAGCGACCTCTCCCTCACGGCCGGCAATCCCGCGGCGATGCGCGTCACCACCGACTCCCGCTCGGCCAGCGTTGCCACCACGAGGTCGACCACCGTCGACGGCTCGCGTAGGGCCGCGGCGTCGGCCCCGAGATGAGCGAGACCGAAGTCGTCGAGCACCTCGCGGTACTTGTGGCTCCAGCCCACCACCACAGTGGGCGTGCACGTCGCGAGACCGGAGATCATGGCGTGGAAGCGCGACGTGACGAGAAGCTGTGAGCCCGAGACGAGGCGGCGCAGCTCCCCCGCCCGCAGGTCGGAATCGACAGCAACAACACCGGGGTCGTCAGTGAGCCGTGCCGCGATCTCACGGCACACCGGCCCGTCGTTCATCCGGCCCTCCGGGCGGTCGGCGCGGAAACTGTGCGGCGCGATCACCACGGCACAGCCCGTGTGCGAGCGGATGCCGCGCACGACGGACTCCATCGCCGCCGGGTAGTCGCCGCCGTGGGCCTCGAACATCCGCCTCACCACCGCGCTCGGCATCACCGTGATCCGCCTGTCGCCACCCGACGCGAGTTGCGACCCCACCGTGGCCGGCAACGACGACGCTTCGTCGAGGGAGAACGCGAGGTCGGCAACATCGGTCACGTTCGTGAGACCGAGTTCGTCCAGATGTTCCCGCGTGCGGGCACCGCGCGCACACACCGCCGCGAGCCGCGGCAGCACCAGCCGGGCCAGCAACCTGTTCGGCTGGGTCCGGAACGGGCCGAGTGCCTGCGCTGCCTTCACGGTGGGCGAGCCGAGCAGCAGCGGCAGGCCGGTCATGAGCGCGTTGTACACCGTGATCGGCAGCCCGCGACCGTCGACGAAGCTGATGCCCGCAACGTCCACCGTGACGTCGGACTGCAGGATCGCCCTGCACGCCCGGGTGCGCACCCACCCGAGCGGCAGGCGCAGCAACCGCGCCACCAGCGCGAGACATGCCACAGGGAACTCCACGAGCGCGAGCCGCATCGGCTCCAGGCCCACAACGCGCGCATCGACGCCGGCGGGCAGGAGCGGACCATCCTCCGCCGGGTACGTGGTGAGCACAGTGAAACTGCACGGGCCGGAGACAACCGGCTGACGTGCCATCACGGACTCCAGCATCGCGGCGGCACCCTTGTTCGCCGACAGTGCGGCCCCCACGACGGCGACGCGCATGGTCTAGGCCGGGGGCACCGACGACGGCGACTTCGTGGCCCTCACCACCAGGTCGGCGAGGAGGCCGACGGTGATCACCTGGAGGGCCGCGAAGAAGATCAGCAGCGTGTTCGCCGCGAGCCGGAAGTCGCGCTCCGCCCAGTCAAAACCGAGCTTCACGAACCCGAGGCCGAGCAGCAGCAGACCCACCGGCAGGAACACCTTCAGCGGGTTGTAGGACAGCGTCATGCGGATCACCTGGAGGATGTAGCGACGCGTGTCACGCAGCCAGTGGAACTTGCTGCGACCGGCCCGCGGGAAGTAGTCGATCGGCATGAACCCCACGCTGTAGCCGTTGCCGAGGAACGACATCGTCAGCGTGGTGACGCATGAGAATCCCTTCGGCAGCTCGTGCACGTACTGCATCGCCACGTCACGGCGGAAGGCACGCAGGCCTGAGTTGAGGTCCTTGATGTCGGTCTCGGAGAGGAAGCTCGCCAGTTTCCTGATGAGCCACTTCGCGGGCGTGCGCAGCAACTTCAGCGTGCCCTCCTCCGTCTGGCGCCAGCCCACGATGTGGTCGTAGCCGTCCATCTCATCGACGAGTTCGGGAATGCGGTCGTTCGGGTAGGTCATGTCGACGTCGGTCCACACCACCACACGTCCGCGAGCGGCGGTCGTCCCGGTGCGCCGGGCCGCCCCCGAGCCCAGGTTCTTGCGGTGGGTGCTCAGCGTGATGCCGGCGATCCCCGGCAGTTCCCTCTCGGAACCGTCGTTCGAACCGTCATCCACCACGATGATCTCGAAAGAATGACGGGACGCCTCCAGCGCTGCACGGATGCGGTCGATCTCGGCGCGGAGGTGACCCTTCTCGTTGTACACGGGGAGAACGACACTCACGTCGCATTCGTCGGGGGCGTAGGTGGTCATCGTGGGGCTGTTTTCCTCGTCAACACCGGTCGGAGCCGGCCCGTTGCCACAGTACCCGTTCGAGCACCTTCTCCTCGGCGACGATGCGCCACTCCCCGTCCGCTGGGGGCCGGTCCCCGAACCCGTACACGCACGAATACTCCGCGGGGATGCTCGAGCCAGGCGCCGAGATGTCGAAGCGCACCAGACGCACCGGGAAGAGCTTCCAGCGCAGGTAGTAGTACGCACGGTCGTTGCGCTGGCCGGTGTCGAAGCCGAGGAGAGCGGTTCCCGCGTCGCGCAGGGCAGCCACGGTCTCGCCCGACTGCTGGTGGCGGAGGGTGCGCGGCAGCACGCTCCGCTCTGCCGACCAGCCGGAGCCCACGGCGAGAAGAGCGAGCAGCGATGCCATTGCGAGCGCACCCGAGCGCCGCGAGGTCCACCAGAGCGCCAGACCCAACGCCGAGAACACCGCGGCGAAGGTGAGGAGACCCGGCTGCACCAGGTAGCGGACGGCATCGGTGCCGACGATGTTCGGGAACACGATCTCGTTGCGGATCCAGCCACCCTTGACTCCGTCGCCCCAGTCGACGATCACGTACACCACCGCGACGACCGCAGTCGCCACGGCACCGGTGAGCCAGGCACGCCGCGCCAGCAACGGGTTCAGCGCTGCGCCGGCGACGGACATCACAATCAGGGCGGGCACGAGTATCTCCACGTACCTGCCGTAGATCAGGTGGTCCCCACGGTAGCCGTACAGCAGCTGGAGACCGCCGGTGAACACCAGCAGCGCTGTGCACCCGAGCATGACGGCGGCGGTGAGGCGCACGGGGTCGGTGCGCAGGGTGCGCAGGCCGCCCCTCGACCTCACGACCGACACGCCCCACACCCCACCCACGAGGAGGAACCCCGCCATCGTGGCGACGAGGTACCACGACTGTCCCACCATCGTGCGCAACAGTGCGGGCCACACGGTGGGGTTGATCAGCCGTCGCAGCAGTCTGTTCTCCTGGTCGTAGGACTCGAGGTACAGACGCGTCTTCACGTACCGGTTGAGCACGTACGAACCGGCGTACCCGAGAACCATGAACCCGCACGCGGCGGCTGCTGCGATCCTCGCGGCGTCGCGGTGCCATGCCCACCACAGGAACACCGCACCCACCAGGGGAAGGAACAGCGTGTACCGGCCGTGGAGAGCGGGCATCAGACCCACGTACAGCCCGAGGCCGCACAGACCCGCGGCCGACCGCGTGTGCACGACGCGGTGGAACGCGAGCACGAACACGAGGAATGCAAGACGTGCGGCGGTCTCCGCCCACGCGAACAGTGCGGTGACCAACGTTCCGGGAACCACATACGCCAGCAGCGCAGCGATGAGTGCGGGCCTCGCATCCAGTCCGAACACCCTGCGCGCAACGCGGTGTGCAGCGAGAGCGACCAGCACGCACAGCACCACGTTCACGATGAGGGTCCCGCGGTAGGCACCCGACAACGTGCCGGTCACCTCCCCCAGCAACCCTGTGACCAGACCGAAGCCGGCCGGGTAGAAGCTGCCGGTGGGGATCACTGCCTCGTCGTGGCCGAACAGCACCCGACCGTTCAGGAGAAAGCCCCATTCGTCGGGATGGATGGTGGGTGCCATCTGGCGGAACGCCACCGACGCGCTCACCACCCCGGCAACGGCCGCCGCCACCGCGCAGACGATGACATGAGCACGGGTGAACACGAACGGCTCGGGGTTGTTCCACCGGCGGTCGAACTCACGGACAGCCCTGAAACGCACGGTTCAACCCTAGTTTCGCGACACCTTGTGGTGACGGAGGGTGCCGACGGCACCCCGGGACGCTTCTAGAGGTAACCCACGGCGCTGCGTGCGCTGCGACCGCCGGTGCGCTCGCGGGCCGGCGGGAAGTGCCCGGGGTCGAACGTGCGCAACGAGTCCCCGAAGTCGGCGCCACAGGCGACGAGTGCCGACGAGTGCCGAGCCACCACCTCGTGGAAGAGCTTGCGCACCTCGCGCGCGTTGCCGAATGCAGCATCACGCTTCCAACCTGCGATGACCTCCAGGAGACGGTGCTCGGCCGCCGCCGAGATGTCGTAATCGTGCAGCGCTGCGAAACCACGGAACACCTCGACCATCTCGGTGTCGGAGAAATCGGGGAACTCGAGTGTGTGGTCGAAACGACTGGCGAGTCCGGGGTTCATGCGCAGGAAGGTGTCCATGCGGTCGGGGTAACCGGCCACCACCACCGCAATGCGACCGCGATGGTTCTCCATGTGGGCGAGGATCGTCTCGATGGCCTCGTGGCCGTAGTCGAGATGGTGGTCGACGGCGAGCGAGTACGCCTCGTCGATGAAGAGCACGCCGTCCTCGGCCGACTTCAGCACCTCGGCGGTCTTGAGCGCCGTCTGGCCCACGTAACCGCCGATGAGTCCGTGACGGCCCGTCTCCACCACGTGTCCCCTGCGCAGGAGTCCCATCTCCTTGTACAGGCGGCCGATGAGACGCGCGACCGTGGTCTTGCCCGTTCCCGGATTGCCGGTGAACACGAGGTGGGGCGAGGGTCGCAGCGCACGCAGGCCGGCGCTCTCGCGCACGTTGGCCACGCGCTGGATGTCGGCAAGACGGCGGACGAGGTCCTTCACCGGTGCGAGGCCGACGAGAGTGTCGAGCTCGGCGAGCACCGCATCGACCCCACGCGCCTCGTGGACGACCGTTGCTTGCTCGCGCTCGCTGTCATCGTCGGGCCCCGTCGGGTCGAAGTGGTCGACGTCGGAGGTTCCGCGGCTGTCGCGGTTGGCCTGCAGGCCGGCCACTGCCTCCACCTTGGCGATCTTGTCGACCCACTGCGGCACGATGAAGTCGAACGAGGACACCACCTGCTCCAGCACGAACTGGGAGAGGTTGTCGACGGCGAGGGAGTGCGTCGCGACGAGGCGCACACGACCGCTCTGGCGGTTCCCGTGGAAGCGGATCTGCACGTACGGGAGGTGCCCGGGTGCATCCAGGGCCCACTGGCGCAGCGCGGCGGAATCATCCGTTTCGGCGAGCGGTGCGTCGATGCGCAGCACCACGGCGCCGTTGTAGCGCTGGTACAGCGTGGCGGTGCAGAACACGGAGTTGTCCTTCGTGAGGAAGTCGACCGGGAAGTCGGGCGGCACAATGGTGCCGTGCTCATCGAGCTCGTCGATCAGGTCGGTGAGCCGAGCCAGGTACCCGCCGATGGTCTCCTCGGCCTCGTGCATGTCGATCATCCGGCTGCTGCCTTTCCGTTTCCGTCGGAGAGATGCCGGGTCCACTCGTTCTCGAGGAACCTCCAGAACGTGCTGTTGTAGTCCTGGTACAGCGGCCAGCACTCGCGCAACCAGTCGTGCGCCTCGGCGTGGGACACTCCCTCACGCTTCATGTACCAGGCCTTCAGCAGAAGCCCGGTGCGGCTGCGCCCGCCGTGGCAGTGCACCACGACCTGCCTGTCCTCGTCGATGAATGCGTCGATTGCCTCGACACCGTCGCGTACCACGTGGAAGATGTCGTGGTTGTGGTCACCCTCCTTGTCGTGCAGGAGGATCTGGCGGTGGTGGGAGCGGTCGACGAAGCGCTGCTCGGTGATGCACATGCTGACCACCGCATGGCCCGACGGGGCGGCGGCCGCACCCTCGAGGTTCGCCGCGTGGACACCGGCAGCGTGCACCATGGCGGGACCGGCCGGCGGCTCGGGCGGCGACACGCGCGAGGCCTTCTTGCCGAGGAGCCCGCGGGCGAGATCGATCAGCTCCTGGTTGCGGTACACCTTCACCGAACCGTCGGGACGGCGCAACGAACCGTGGACCACACTCATCCAGCGCACGGGGATGCGCTGGGCGCCGTGCAGGGCACCAGCCATCGAACCCGCGATGGCTGCGACGGTGTCGGTGTCACCGCCCAGTTCGATGGCTGCGATCATCGCCTCCTCGAACGTTGATGTGCTGCGTACCGCCCACAGTGCCTGGGCGAGTGCCGTCCACACGGACCCGTTCGACGGTCCGTCGTCGTGCTCCGTCGGGTCGAAGCGGGTGGCAAGCAGCGGCCCGTAGGGAGCGACTGCCGCACCGATCACCGGGTGAGACGAGAGTTCCGCCACCACTGCCTCGGCAACCCCGGTGATGGTGCCCGCGATTATCACGCGACGGATGATCTCGGCGGTGATGGCCGCACCGGCAGCAGCGGCGGGGTCGAAGTGGGTGAGAGCCGCCTGTTCGATTGCGGCCTCGACGGTGCGCTCGCGGCCGACAGTGACACCCCAGATGCCGACGGGCCCGATGCGCATGATGCAGCCGTTGCTGGCACTGCGGCCGTTCTGCAGGTGGTGAGCGCGCTCGGCCGCTCCGTGGCGGCTGTCCTGCGACAGGACGAGCCCCGTGTTGATGCCCACGTCCGTGGCTCCCTCGCGCCACGCGCGGAACGCCTCCCACAGGTGGTCGGGGTCGACTCCCCCGCACGCGATGATGGACTCCGCCAGGGCGACCGCCATCTGGGTGTCGTCGGTGAACTCGCCGGGAGCCCAGTTGAACCCTCCGCCGCCGATCATCTCGCCCCTGCCGCCCAGCACGCGCCCGTTGAACCTCGCCGACCACTGGCCGGGACCCCCGAACTCGAACGGTGCGCCGAGCGCATCCCCGCAGGCTGCCCCGGTGAGCACACCGAGGGCGCGGAACTGCTGCTCGCGCGTGAGTGACTTGGGACTGACGGGTTCGTGGGCGGAAAGTGGGGTCATGGGGCTCCTTGGTTGTTCGGGTGTGTTGTTCAGGTGGAAATGCATCTATATCAGATCGCACTTCTCCCCGTCGGGGAGGGTGCGACCCGGCATTGACGACGCTCGGATGATGCCAGGAGGGTGTGACGGACAAGGCTCCCCAACCGCCCCATTTAAGGGTGGAGCCGTCCCGAACCTGTCACACTGGATGCATGACGAAGGACAAGCCCACCCCCCGGAAACCCTCGGAGCTGTCGGTTCCCGCCATGCTGAGCGCATTCCAGGCCACGAACCTGCGGCGCCTCCCCCCGCTGGCGACTTCGTTTGCCATGGAAGCCCTGGAGGCGCCGAAACCCAGGTCACGGAAGAGATCCTCGGGCGGCAACGACGAGCGCACGATCCAGCACGACTTCTACGTGTACGTGGACACCGTGGTGATGACGGTGAACCCGCATGTGTCCGCCGACGAGGCCCACAAACGTCTCGAGGTGCTGCTGATGCACCGGCCCGGCGCGGGAGACCGGTGGGCCCTTCCCGGAGGCGCGATTCGTGACGGCGAGGCCCTCGAGCAGACCGCCCGGCGCAAGGTGTTCGAGGAGGCGGGCATCGACCTCACCGGTGCCCAGCTGCACCAGGTGGGCGCCTTCGGTGACCCGAAACGCGACGACAGGTGGCGCGCAATCTCGATCGCCTACATGGCCCTGCTGCCCCACCCCGGCACTCCCGAGCCCCATGAGCATTCCGACGGGGCCGAATGGCGGCCGTTCCACGGGCTCAGGCGCCAGCAGCTGGAGTTCGACCATTTCGACATCATCGAGGCGGCCCGGCGCACCGCGGAGCGACTCCTGGAGGACACCCCGGTGGCGCTCGGCTTCTGCAAGCCGGTCTTCACGCTCTCGGATCTGAGGTCGGTGTACGAGGCGTTCCAGCAACGCAGGGTCGACGCCGCGAACTTCCGCCGCAAGGTGGAAGCCACGAAGGGGTTCGTGCAGCCCGTGGGGGTGCAGTCTGACACCTCGCTGTCGCGGGGACGGCCCCCGATGCTGTACCGCGCCGGGCGGGCCACCGAGCTGAACCCGCCCATCCGTTTCTCTGCCACCAAACCCGATGAGTCCCCCCGGTCTGGCCGGTCATCGCGGTCCGGGAGGACCTGACACACCCTTTGTTTATGGTGTCGTCGTCCCTAAGTCCCGGCCGCACAGGGCGGTCGCCGCGAGGGGACAAGGAGACACCATGAACAACAACCAGAACAACGACAACGTCGTCAGCATCAACGGGAGGACGCAGCCGGCACCCACGCACATCGTGGTGCTGCTCGACCGTTCCGGGTCGATGGCACCGATCGCGAACGACGTGATCGGGGGCTTCAACCAGTACCTCGAGGAGCAGCAGAAGGACGGCAGCGACGCGCGCATCAGCATCGTGCTGTTCGACTCGCAGAACCCCCAGGAGACGGTGATGTGGGGTGCGCCCATCTCGGAGGCCATTCCCCTCGACCGCAACACCTTCGTGCCGCGCGGCGGAACGCCGCTGCTGGACGCCACCGGCCTCACCATCGGCCGAGTGATGGTCGACCAGCAGGCCCGCACGGCCGCCGGCATCCAGGCGTGCGACATCGTGTTCGTCACCGTCACCGACGGCGAGGAGAACCAGAGCCACGAGTTCACCCTCGACCAGGTGCGCACGCTCGTGAACGACCGCACCGCCGACGGCTGGCAGTTCGTGTACCTGTCGGCCGGGCTCGACGCCTACGCCGACGCCGGGCAGATCGGCTACGCGGGCGGCTCGAGCCAGTCGTGGAAGCGCTCGTCCACGAGCTCGCGCGCGATGTTCCACAGCCTCTCGAAGGGCACCTCGAACTTCCGCGACAAGAAGCGCTCCGGAACGGTCGCCTCGCCCGAGGACTTCTTCGAGACCGGCAAGGACGCCGAAGAGGAGAACTGACGAGAGGCTCGCCCCGACGGGGCCCGGTTCAGCCCTTCTGGCCGGGCTCCTTCGGGAGGCCGAGCACCCTCTCCCCCACGATGTTGCGCTGCACCTGCGCGGTGCCGCCCCAGATCGTGGACGAACGGTGCTGGAAGAACATCGAGGTCCAGCGGTCCACCGCATACGGCGCCCCTGGCTCATGGGCGGCCAGCATCGCTTCTGCACCGCGTGCGTTCATCATGCGCTCCGAGAACTTCTGGGCATACTCCGACCAGAACATCTTGTTCACCGAGGCACCCGGACCGGGCTCCTTGCGCGCGATCACCTCGGACAGCACCTTCAGGCCGTTGAAGCGCATGATCTCGCAGTGGGTGTAGGCCCATGCGAGCTCCTGGCGGATCACCGGGTCGGTGTTCTTCCCGGACTGCTGCATCAGCTTCACCGCTGCCCAGAACTGCTTGGTGAACTCCACGTGCTGGGTGGTGGCGTTGCCGCCGCGCTCGTTGCCGAGCGTGGTCATGGTGACACGCCAGCCGTTGTTCATGCCGCCGATGATGTTGGCCACCGGGGCCCGAGCCTCGGTGAGGAAGGTCTCGGTGAAGTGCGAGTTGCCGTGCGGCTGGCGGATCGGCCGCAGCTCGATGCCGTTCGACGACTTGTCCTGCTTGTACATCGGCAGCAGCACGTAGCTGATGCCCGCGTGCTTCGGTGCGTCGGGGTCGGTGCGGCAGAGGCAGAACATCATGTTCGCCTCGGTGGCACCCGAGGTCCACACCTTCTGGCCCGAGATCACGACCTCCTCGCCGTCGATCTCGCCCTTGGTCTTCAGTGACGCAAGGTCGGAGCCCGCGTCGGGCTCGGAGAAGCCCTGGCAGTAACGGTCGGTGCCGTCGACGATGCGCGGCAGGAAGTGGCGCTTCTGCTCCTCTGTGCCCCACACGATGATGGACGGACCCACCAGCCACTCGCCCATCCCGCGGGTGATGCGCGGCACGTTCGCCCGCGCAAACTCCTCGTTCAGCACGGCCACCTCCACGCCGGTGAGGCCGCGGCCGCCGTACTCCTTCGGCCAGCCGACACACATGTAGCCCGCCTCGGTGAGCTTCTTCGCCCACGAGCTGAGCGCCGGGTGCT